>JACORW010000079.1 GCA_016179185.1 Gammaproteobacteria bacterium
ACCGCCTCGGCGTCGCGGAGACGCTGCTCTGTCCCGCGCCAGCGGGCAAGGAACCATACAGTTTGAATCCAATGACTTCAGGAATTAGCATGTAAATTGGCTGTCCCAGCATCACGGATTCCGCTTCCAATCCGCCAACGCCCCAGCCCATCACGCCTAGTCCATTGATCATCGTGGTGTGTGAATCGGTGCCGACCACGGTATCGGGAAACGCCTCCAGCACACCGTTCTTCTCCTGGGAAAAGATCGTGCGCGCGAGAAACTCCAGGTTGACCTGGTGCACGATGCCCGTGTCCGGCGGCACGACCTTGAAGTTGGAAAACGCCTGCTGCCCCCAGCGCAGGAATTCATAGCGCTCCTGGTTGCGGCTGAATTCGATCTCGGCGTTGCGTTCGGCCGCGTCCGCGCTGCCGAACACGTCCACCTGCACCGAGTGGTCAATGACCAGCTCTGCCGGCGACAGCGGGTTGATTTTTGCCGGATCGCCGCCGAGCCGCGCCATGGCATCGCGCATGGCGGCAAGATCCACCACCGCCGGCACGCCGGTGAAGTCCTGCATCAACACGCGCGCCGGCGTGAACGCGATTTCCCTGCTGGGCTCGGCCTTCGCCTCCCACTGCGCCAGCGCCTCGATGTCGGCAGCCATGATGTTCAACCCATCCTCGAAGCGCAGCAGGTTCTCCAGCAGGATTTTCAGGGAATAGGGGAGTGACGCGACCGGAAAGCGCGCCTCCAGCGCCCGCAATGAGCAGATCTGATAGTTTTTACCGTTGACAACGAGGGTCTTTCTGGTCTTGAAGGTGTCGGACATAAACGGCTCCGTGTTGTCTTGCAGGGAAGTGCGGAAGAACGGGACACATTATAGCGGATAGGGGAGGGCACGTTCCCTCGCGGCATCAGGCGGTTCCCGGCGTAACCGCGCGCAGGAGACTGGGCTTGGTGGTCGGTAGATAGAGTCTGGTGTTTGCTTACCAGCCACCAGCCACCAGCCACTATCAGGCTGTGGCTGTCTCCTCACATTACAGACTTGATCACCGCCCCGCCCAGACAAATTTCCCCGTCGTAGAACACCGCGTACTGCCCCGGGGCCACGGCCCGCTGGGGCGACGTGAATGTCACGTTCAGCCCGCTGTCGCCGAGCGGCTCGATGCGGCACTCCTGATCAGGCTGCCGGTAGCGCGTTTTCGCGTGCAGCGCGCGGCCGGTGTCCGGCGGTCGTCCCGCCACCCAGTTCGCCGGGCCGGTGCGCAGGGACTGGCTGAACAACAGTGGATGTTCCGGGCCCTGGACGACAATCAACGTGTTCGAGCCCGCATCCTTGGCTGCGACGTACCAGGGTGCGTCCGGGGCGCCGGCGATCCCGCCGATCCCCAGACCACTGCGCTGCCCGATGGTGTAGAAGTGGGCCCCATCATGCTCTCCGACGACCCGCCCGCCGGCGTCACGGATCTCGCCGCGGCGCACCGGCAGGTAGCGGGAAAGAAACTCCCGGAATGGCTGTTCTCCGACAAAGCAGATCCCGGAGCTGTCTTTCTTGGCATGGGTGGCGAGGCCGGCCCGCGCCGCGATTTTGCGCACGTCGGACTTGAGCATGGCGCCCACCGGGAACACGGATCCTGCCAGTTGCTGCTGCGTCAGCATGCACAGAAAATAGCTCTGATCCTTGCCCGGGTCGCGGCCCCGCGCCAGCACCGTGCCCGACCCGGAATCTTTGCAGCGCACGTAGTGTCCGGTGGCCATGAACGCGGCGCCCAGCGACTGCGCGTGTTCGCGGAACGCCTTGAACTTGACCTCCTGGTTGCAAACGACATCCGGATTCGGTGTCAGGCCGTTCGCGTATTCCTCCAGGAAGCGCGCGAACACCGTGTTCCAATAGGTGCGTGACAGGTCAACGGTATTGAGCGGGATGCCGAGCGTGTCGCAGACCTGCAGCGCGTCTCCCACGTCCCGTTCCCACGGGCACTCCCCGACGGACGTGTTATCCATCCAGTTCTTCATGAACATGCCGCGGACGTCCCAACCCTGTTCGACCAGCAACAGGGCGCTGACGGAGGAATCCACCCCGCCGGACAGTCCGACGACCACGCTCCTGTTCATGACTCACGGCTCGATTCCGGGTTGGCAGCGGCCCGGCGGTATCAGCCGCTGCCTTTGTCCTTCGTGTCTATCTTTTCGATGACCGGCGCATCCCAGCTCCCGGTGATGGTGTATTGATAGCGCAGCAATTCGTCCAGGCTGTTGCGCGCGGAATCGAACATCTTGTCAGCTAGGTAGAGTACGGCGCCGACGCCGATGCCGACGGGGCCGAACAATGCGCCGGCCACGGGCAATGTTCCGGTCACCTGCGGCGTGACGGTGACGATCTGATCGTAATCCTGTTCCGCGAGCCCGGTGCGTCCGGCCACGGTGACCTCCGCGGACGGCCCGCGCAGATTGAGGTCATTGGTATAGGCATTGCCGTCGGTAATGTTGAATGAGCCCTCGATTCGATCAAACGCCATGCCCTTGCCGAACAGGTCCGAGAAATCCAGCGACAGGCGCCGCGGCAGGCTCTGGAAGCTGAGCAGGCCGAACAGCCTGCCGGCCTTCGGTTCGACGTCCAGCAACTGTCCCTTGTGCACCTGCATCTGCAGCGTCCCGTTCAGTTTTGCCCAGGAGAACTCCGCCGGCGTTCCGTTCCAGCCGGCATCTATGTCGAGCTGTGTTTCTCCTTTGCGCACCGCGGCCACGTTATACCCAAAGGTCTGCAACATGTCGTCAATGGCGTCGGCATGAACCTGCACGGCGAAGCGCGACTGATTATCCTCACTCTGTCTGAACCAGGTGCCCGCGCCGGTGATGGCGAGTCCCGGCTTGGTGAAGGTCGCGGAATCGATTTGCATGCCGTCGGCGACGCGGCTGGACACGATCTCGGCCGCTCCCAGCGCATGACCTTGAAAATCCAGATCGCCGATGGATACGCGCAATGGCGGGATGACGCGCGGGTCCAGGGTTTTGCCCTTGTTGTTACCGTCGTCATCGCCGCGCGCGAGCCTCAAGTGCGTCAGATCGGCCTGGATTGACGCGCTCGTGCCGTCGGCATCCGGGATGGACACCTGGCCCTCTATCTCCGCGCCGCGCAATCCGACCGCCCAGTTTTCCCCGGCACGCGTGGCGCTCACGTCCACGTCGTGGAATTCCCGTCCGAGCAACAGCAGTTGCCGCACATGCCCGGAAGCGGAAATGTCCAGCGGTTGCGCCGTTCCCTGACGGCTGCGCGCCGCGCGCAGCTCGCGCAGCACGTCCCACCATTCCGACGCCGGCAGTACGTCGAGGAAGCCGCCGATGTGGATGCCGGGGGCGGGGGCGGGATCCGGATCCGGCTCGGAGGGGCCGAACTGCAGCGCCACGGAAAGAGGTTGCCCGGGAGCGAGTCGCGGGCCAAACACGGCGCTCAGACCGTCGCCGTAGCGCACCATGACCGGGGCGGGCTCCGGCGTGTCGAGATCGCGCGTGAGCGTGAATCCGATGGCGGTGTCCGCGGGTTTGCCCAGCGGCGCAGGCAGGTGCACCGCCATGCCGGCGAGATCGGAATGCATGGCGATGCGCCGGTTGAGCCTGCCGTCGCCGTCGGAATCAACAAAGCTCATTGACACTTCCCAGTCGCTTTCGCCCCGCAGACGGGAGAAAAATTCCGGCTGGCCTTCGGTCAGGCCGGGAAAGAAATCGTCGAGCCGGGTGCGCAGGAACGCGTCGCTGCCGCGGCCACGGACGACAATACGCGGCGGCCCGGCGGATTGAGCGCGGTCTCCGGATATCCCCAGCGCCACCGACCGATCGTGGAATTGCGCCTGGATCCCGGTTCCCGTGGCGCTGAAGCGCGTGAAGTCGACGCTTCCGGTAACCTGGTGCAGGGGAGCGACGGCGGTACCGGCACGCAATTGCGCCCCCTCCAAAGCGAGCGTGCCGTTGACTTCCGCAGGCGCGCCGACCCCACCCAGCGGCAGAGACAGCGCGAGCTTCAAATTCATGTCGCCTCCCGACAGGTTGTTGCGCACGCTCGTGAGTATCGGGTCGGCGCTGAGCGGACTCTGGTCCACGAAGAGGCCGAGATCTCCGGTTGATCCGGCAACGCTGCCGGTGATGAACAGGCGCTTCTCCGCCGCGCGGATGTCGGGGATGCGCGCGGTGGCATCGTCGAAGGTCGCCGAAAAGATGCGCCCGCCGGCGGCGCGCACCACCAGCTCAGGGCCGTTGAATTCAATCTCGCCGGTGAGGGCATCAATTGGCGGCCACTTTTCCGAATAGTCCAGCGTGACGTCCTCGGCATTGATCAGCGCCGCAAATTTCCCTTCGCGGTTGCGAAACGGAAAGTCCTCCAGGTGTCCGCGCAGCACCAGATCGCCGGACAGCATGCTGCCCGCGACCACGGCGCGGTTCAGCCACTGGAGCAGCCGGCCTTCGGCCGGCAGCGGGAGATGGCGGATGACGGCGGCCGCATCGGCCGGTCCGGCATGCGCGGTGACATCGACGAAAAGCCCTTTGCCGGAATCGTCGCTGCGGCTGACGGAGCCCGTTACGCTGGCGCTTGCGTCGGGACTGTGCAACTCGAGCGACTCGCTGCTTATCCGCCAGCCCTGATCAGATCGCGCCCATTCCACGGTTCCCTGCAATCCGCTCAGGGCAAGACCCTTGCCGCCGGATCCCCCCGCAGCAAGCGAGATGGCGTCGTTGTGCAATTGCAGGCGCGCGCTCTCCAGGTTTCCACGCAGCCGTCCCGACGCGGAATCAAAGGCAGGCAGTTTTTCCGCGCCGGCAACGCCGAGATCACGGAACCCGAGGTTGTAGACAAATTTCTGATCGCCGAACGCCACCGTGCCGTTGAGCAACTCGCCCCGCACCTGTAGTCGCCGCCACGCCGCCGAGGCCGGCGCATCCAGCTGCGGCAGCGCCATGACCAGCGGAACCACGTCGTCAAGCCGCAGGTAATTGAAGGAGACGGTGTAGCCCGCACGGCCGTCGCCCGGGCCGGGGTCGGCGGCAATGCCCATGTCTGTCTCCGGCCAGCGTCCGTGCTCGGTCTCGAGTGTATTCACCCGCAGTCCCATCCGCCACTGTCCATTTTGCTGCACGGTGCTGCTGAAACCTCCGGCAAGGCGGTTGACGCGGAGTTGCGCCGTGCCCACGTGGGCCACGAAATCGCGGTAGTTGATTTGACCTTGCAGCGATGCGAGCCGGGCGCCGGACCAGCGCGACCAGACCCTGATGTCGGCGCTGCCGCCGGCAACGTTGAACGCCTTGGGCCGGCGGAACCGGTACCAGTTATCCGGGTTGATATCGTTGGCGGCGAGATAGAACTCACCGGTCCACTCGGAGGTGAGCAGATCGCCTGTGGCATCGAAAGCAAAATCCATGTCCCTGCCATAATGCTGCGGCAGGCCGGTTGACCCCTCGACCTGCAGGCGCGAACCGTCCGAACGCAGCGTCAACGTGACATTCGAGAGCCGGACCGGTTCCTGGCCGTGCAGATTGTCGGTCCAGCTGACCATGCCGTTTACCAGCCGGATGTGCTTCTGCCGGAACAGCCACACCGCCAGTTCACTTTGTCCGGCAACGATGTCCGCCTGCGCGCCAAGTTCCAGTCCCTGGATATGTATGGCACCATTCGCCATGCGCACGATGGAAACATCGAACCCGGAAACCACCAGTTGTTTCGGTACGATGTGGCGCGCCAGGATGGTCGCCCACGGGTCAATGGATATTTGCGCGGATTTGAAGTGGGTCAGGGTTTTCGTGCCGGCCTGACTCAGCAGATCGATATTGGTGAGCGTCAGGTTGGGAACCCAGCCCTGCCAGTCCGCATCCAGCGAGCGTATGGCCACCGGGTAACCCATGTAATTGCCGACCCAGGCCTCGACCTCGCTGCGATAGATGCCGACGTCAGGCAGAATCAGGCGAACCGCCGTCACCACCACCGATGCCGCCAACACGCCGACGCCGATGGCGTAAATCGCAAAATGCGCCAGGGCCTTCAGTGTCCGCGGCATTGGGGCGGGCGAACGGCGGCACTCGGACGGGATGGCGATGCGGCCCGGGTCCGAAGAAGATCAGAGAAAGACAATGTCGTACTGCTCATGGTGGTAGAGGGGTTCGACCTGGAACGTGATCGGCCGGCGGATGAACTCCTCCAGTTCGGCCACGCTGCTCGACTCGTCATCCAACAGCATGTCAATGATGCCCTGCGAGGCGACTACCAGCGGCTTGCCGGTGTCGAACTGGCGCACTTCGCGCAGGATCTCGCGAAAAATTTCGTAACAAATGGTCTCCCTGGTTTTGATTGTTCCGCGCCCGGCGCAGGTCGGGCAGGGCTCGCACAGCGTGTGTTCGAGGCTCTCGCGCGTGCGTTTGCGCGTCAGTTGCAACAGGCCCAGCGATGTCAGTTCGCTGATTGTGACCTTGGCGTGATCGCGCTCGACGTGCTTTCCCAGCGCCCGCAGCACCTGCCGGGCGTGCTCCGGTTCCTGCATGTCAATAAAGTCTATGATGATGATGCCGCCCAGGTTCCGCAGCCGGAGCTGGCGCGCGATGGCCTGCGCCGCCTCCAGATTGGTCTTGAAGATGGTTTCTTCCTGATTGCGGTGGCCGACAAACGTGCCGGTGTTGACGTCAATGGTGGTCATTGCCTCGGTCTGGTCAAAAACCAGGTGGCCGCCGGATTTCAACTGCACCTTGCGGTTCAGTGCTTTCTGGATTTCATCCTCCACACCATAGAGATCGAGGATTGGACGCTCGCCGGGGTAATACTCGATGCGCGAGACGAACTCGGGAATGAACTGGCGCGAGAACTCGGTGACCTTCTGAAACGTTTCGCGCGAGTCTATTCTCACTTTTTCGATCTCGTCGCGCACCAGGTCGCGCATGGCGCGCATTGCCAGCGGCAGATCCTCGTAGACCAGCGTCAGCGGGGCGCTGTCCCTGCCGCGCTGCGAAATTGAATCCCACAGCCGGTGCAAAAACTCCATGTCCCGGTGGATGTCCTCGGCGGCCACGCCCTCCGCCACGGTACGTACTATGAATCCGCCACGCGCGCCGGCCGGCGCCGCGGGAACCGGCGCGAGGGCGAGGACGTTGGATGCCCCGGCGGCGACTTTCTGCTCGGCCGCGCCGAACGTCTGAATCACGCCGCGCAACCGCTCGCGCTCCGCTTCGTCCTCGATGCGCTGCGAAACCCCGATCGTGGACTGGCCCGGAACGAACACCAGATATCGCGACGGAATGGAAACGCGGGTGGTAAGGCGCGCCCCCTTGGAGCCGATGGGATCCTTCAATACCTGAACCAGGATCTCCTGCCCCTCGCGCAATATGGATTCGATGGCGACGCCGCTGGCAGCGATGCTTCGTTCACCCGATTCCAGCTCTTCAAAGGTCGAATCCAGGTCCGAGACGTGCAGGAATCCGGTTCGCGACAGACCCACGTCAATGAATGCCGCCTGCATCCCGGGCAGGACCCGGGACACCCGGCCCTTGAATATGTTGCCGACCAGGCCCCGGCGCCGGGAGCGTTCGACGTAGACCTCCTGCAGCACGCCGTTCTCGACGACGGCGACGCGGGTCTCCTGGGGCGTGACATTGATAAGTATCTCTTCGCTCATGGGCGCGCGCCACAAACGGCGTTAAGAAATTCTGCTAATTGTCTCGATTATATGCCAATTCTGCCCGAACCAACGGGTTGCTGCTTGCCAAGGACGACCGCCGTGGACGACCGCCAGGGATGGCGGGAGTGCAGATTTTGCAGGAGCAAAAATCTGCCGACCGCCAGGGATGGCGGAAGTGCGGAAAACGCATGGAGCAGTTTTCCGCCGGCGGGAGTGCAGATTTTGCAGGAACAAAAATCTGCTGACCGCCAGGGCCGGCGGGAATGCAGATTTTGCAGGAGCAAAAATCTGCCATGTGCGGCTGAACATTGGAAGGTGTTCAGAGTTTCCCTGGCGCTGCCGCGGCAGCACTTCCAGAGACGGATCACTCCACCTTCAACTGGGCGTCGGAATCCGGTTCTTCTTCGAAGATGTCCTCGTAGCCCGTGGTGGGCGGCGCGCCGTCGTAAATCAGGAATTCGCGGCGCTGCAGGTAGGCCTCGCGCGTGAAGGAATAGGGATCCACGGCCGCCTCGTCGCGGATGCGTGTTTCGTCGAGCAGATTGGCGCGCAGGTTGATGATGCGCAGGGCCTGTATGGGTGCCAGTATGCCGCCGCTGAGGTAGGTCAGCGGATTCAGCAGCGTGCTCATGACCAAGTCCGGCAGGTCGCGCCCGGAATTGGGCCCTTTGATGGGCAGGTAAACATAGGGCCCCTCGCGCAAACCCCAGGTCGCCAGCGTCTGGCCGAAGTCCTCGTTATGCATCGGCATACCCATGCCCTTCGCGACGTCGAACAGACCGCCGATGCCTAGTGTTGAATTGACCAGAAACCGCCCCGCGTCCGAAAAACCCTGATCCACTTTTCCCTGCAGGAAGGAATTCAGAATGACGTTCAGGTAGAGCAGGTTGTCGAAGAAATTGGTAACTGCGGTGCGTGCCGGTGCGGGTGTGATCTTTTCATAGACCTCGGCGATGGGTTTTACCAGCCCTCGATCCAGTCCCTCGTTGAGACCGTAAAACGCGCGGTTGGCCGGCTCCAGCGGGTCGCTGGTGAGGCCTTTGGCTTGCGGACCGGTGGCGCAGCCGCCGAGGATCGCAAGCGCGCCAACAAGCATCAGGACGGAAACGGTGTGCCTGGCGTGAAGGATTTCCATGGGAAACGATTTCAATGGGATGAGCCGGATACGGGCGGGGCGAATATTGACACACTCGATTCGGCCATACAATCGCACCGCGGTCAGGTTTCGGCGCCGGATTCCATATCGTGGATCTTGCCGCGGATGTCCTCGAGCAGGCCCGCGAATCCGCGCTCCTTTATGACTGCGGCATATTCGGCCCGTTTCAGGGACAGGTCATTCACTCCGTTCGCGATCACGCTGATGATGCGCCATTCGCCCTGATCTGTCTGGTGAATCAGATAGTCCAGTTTCACCGGGGGTTCGTCGACGCGCGTCAACTCCGTCTTGATCAGGATCCGGCCGGCGTTCAACTGCTCGCGGCCGGTCTCGACGAATGCCTGACCGTTGAACGAATCGAAACGTGACGCATAGGTTGCCACGCTCAACCGGTGGAACAGCTGGATGAACTCCGTTTTTTCGGCATCATTCAGACCGTTCCAGTGCCGGCTCAGGATGACCTTGACGATCAGGGGTGTATCGAACCTGTTCCTGAGGATGGGATCGACCTGCTGATAACGGCCTTGATACCCCAGCGCGCCCGCGTTCTGCATGATGTTGACCAGGACGCCGTGCAATTCCGCGACGATCGCCGCGGCCGGCCCGAAATCCGGGTGCGATTCCTGCGCCGGTGCGGAAGCTGCGCCGCACATCACCGCCAGCATCAGCGCCGCGGCGCGCAGGAGCAATGCAATGCGCGCGACCTGCGCGCCTGGTGTCGTGACAGGCATCGGGTCAGATCCCGTTTTGGTTTTTCTTAGACCGTGACGGGAGCCGAAGTTCGGAGCATGCCCGTGCCGGCGCCCGCATTCCCGGTCGGTCCCGGCACTCATGCCGCTGTGCCATTCGCATAGCTGCGCCCTTTCCAGCGTGCGCCGGATCCGAACCAGTGCCGCCATGCCGAGGTCCAGGTCATCAGCAGATACAGCGTCCCCGCCAGCGGCAGCGCCGCGCCCCAGATCAGCGACAGCCCGTAATAGCGCAGCGTAGGGGCGTAACTCAGCGCCATCAGTACCAGTGTCACGGCACCCAGCACCCGCGGCGTCCCGGATTGACTCAGTGCCGCGACCGGCAGGGGGAATGCAGCCAGCATCAACGCGGTGCACAAGAGCAGAAACTTGATGGAGTGCCGCAGCTGCGCAAACGCCGTACGCGCCACCATTTCCCATACGCTTCCCAGGTTCTCACAGGCACGATGACTTATTGCAGTGTGTGTCAGTCCGATCCAGGTACGATGGCCCGCGTCCTTGACCTTTCGGGCAAGGGTGCAGTCGTCGATCAACGCGCTCCTGAGCGCGGCGAAGCCGCCGATCCGCAAGAGAATATCGGTCCGAATCAGTATGCAGCCGCCGGCCGCCGCGGCAATCCCCCGCCATCCCGAGTTCGACAGCGAGAATGGATACAGAAGCCGGAAGAAGAATATGAATGCGGGCAGCAGGAGGCGTTCCCATCCGCTGTCCATGCGCAGCCGTGCCATCAGCGATACCAGACCCAGATTTTGTTCCACAAGCTGCGCCCGGAGTCCGGCAATGGTGCCCGGCAGCAGTTCGATATCTGCGTCGAGCTGCAACAGCAGTTTGCTCTCGACATGTTGCAACCCCTGTTCCAGTGCCCAGAGTTTCCCGGTCCATCCGGGTTGCAGGGGTTTTCCGGAAAGGATGGTCAGTTCCGGAATGCCGCATGTTGACGCAGCGTCCGCGGTACCGTCGGTGGACTGGTCATCCACGAGGATGATGCGAAGATGGTTGCCCTGCGCGGCGACGGCGCGCAGCGTCCGTGCAATATTGGCGCGTTCGTTACGCGCGGGGATCAGCACGGTGACATCACTGAGGTCGGGTGCTGCACCGGGATCCCGCGCGCTGAACGATTCGCGCGTTGACCAGGGGCGCCAGGGTGCCAGCAGGATCGCGGACCAGATCGCCAGCCCCGGCAGCGCGAACCAGAGTGGATCCATTATCGGGATGATGCAGAAGTCCGTGCCCGGACTTTTGCCTCTCGCTTCGGCCAAAGGAGAACTTCGCTCGCGCACCGCCTTGCAGGCACATGCATGCGCGAAAGACTGTGCTTCCCGTCTACGAGGCGTCGCAGGCTGACGCAAATTTTATTTTGCATCATCCTGTCAGGCGACGTGCTTGTTGCTCTTGCAGCCGCCTGTGGCGGCGGGTTTGATCTCCGCCACCAGGCGCGGCCTGGGCTGCGGCTCGTCCAGGTAAATTACCGGTAATTCCGGCGCCATGGGCCCTTCGGTGCGGGGCCCGAGAATGGCGACCTTCATTGCCTTCGCCGGGTTGCGGAAGATGTCATTGACCGCGGTGGCTTCGTAGCCGCTGTGCACCATGCAGTTGGCGCACTTCGGATTGCGGCCTGTGCCGTAGCGATCCCACTCGGTGGCCTCCATGAGCTCGCGGTAGGTGCGCGCGTATCCCTCCCCGACCAGCAGGTAGCAGGGCTTCTGCCAGCCGAAAATATTTCGCGTCGGATTGCCCCATGGCGTACACCGGTAGGTCTGGTTGCCGGCGAGGAAATCCAGGTAGAGCGAGGACTGGTTGAAACGCCAGCCGCGTCCGCGGCCGAGCTTGAAGATGTCGCGAAACAACTGCTTGCTCTCACGCCGTTTCAGGAACACGTCCTGGCGCGGAGCGCGTTCGTAATTGTATCCGGGGGAAATCGTGACGCCCTCAACCCCGAGTTCCATGGCCGCATCCATGAATTCCGCCACTTCATCCGCCGTTTCGCCCTGAAACAACGTGCAGTTGATGGTGACGCGAAATCCACGCGCGCGGGCCGTGCGTATCACCTCCACGCATTTGTCGAACACGCCTTCACGGCAGACCGAGGCGTCATGGCGATCGCGGTTGCCGTCCAGATGAATGGAAAACGTCAGGTACGGTGCGGGCCGGTAATCATCCATGCGCCGCTCGAGCAACAGCGCGTTTGTACACAGGTAGACGAATTTCCTGCGCCGGATGAAACCCTCGATGATGCGCGGCATGTCGGTGTGGATCAGAGGTTCGCCGCCGGCCACGGAGACAATCGGGGCGCCGCATTCGTCAATGGCCGACATGCATTCTTCGAAGCTGAGACGCTTGTTCAGGATCTCGTCCGGGTAATCGATCTTCCCGCAGCCGGCGCAGGCCAGATTGCAGCGAAACAGCGGCTCCAACATCAGCACGAGCGGGTACCGGGATTCGCCACGAATCTTTCGGCCCAGGATGTATTTCGCAACACGATATTGTTGGATTAAGGGAACACCCATTGATTCTGCTCCGTATGTGGCGATCGGATCCGCTGGAAAGGCGCGGAGATCAATAAAAAGACCTACGAAATTAGTAGGATAATGGACATGGGGCGAATTGTACAGCAAACCTCCCTCCGCACAGCCAGAGGAAGTCTGTTGCAGATTTGCATCAGACAAAGGGATCCGTCATTGCAACCCCCTGTGGTGACAAGGATAATGCCATCCCGTTAATTTCCCGCGGTACCTTCCGTGTCAAGCAGCAGTTCTCTCTTGGAAAGCATACTGACGCCCGCGGATCTGCGTCGCCTGCCGGAGTCGCAACTCGAGCCACTCGCTGCGGAGGTGCGAGAATTTCTGCTGGATTCCCTGAGCCGGTGCGGTGGCCATTTTGCCGCGAGTCTCGGCGCAGTCGAACTTACCATAGCGCTGCATTACGTCTTCAACACGCCCGATGATCGGCTGGTCTGGGACGTCGGACATCAGGCGTATGTGCACAAGATACTGACGGGACGGCGTGAACGCCTGAAAACCATCCGCCAATGGCAGGGACTGGCGCCGTTTCCGCGCCGTGACGAGAGCGAATACGACGCGTTCGGCGTCGGCCACTCCAGCACGTCGATCAGCGCCGCCCTCGGCATGGCCATTGCGGCGAAACACCTCGGCCATCCGCGCCGCGCCGTTGCCATCATCGGCGACGGCGGTTTGACGGCCGGGCTCGCGTTCGAGGCGCTGAATCACGCCGGCGACCTGGACGTTGACCTGCTGGTGGTGCTGAACGACAACAACATGTCCATTTCGCCGAACGTCGGCGCATTGGCGAACCGGTTCGCGCAGATCCTGTCCGGCAAGCTGTACACGACCGTCCGTGCCACGGGCAAGAAGGTGCTGTCGAAGATGCCGCCGGCATGGGAACTGGCGCGGCGCGCCGAGGAACATCTGAAGGGGCTGATTGTACCGGGCACATTATTCGAGGAATTCGGTTTCAATTACATCGGTCCGGTGGACGGACACCACCTCCCGACGCTGGTGGAAACCCTGCGCAACATCCGGAAGTTGAGCGGGCCGCAGTTTCTGCATGTGATTACCCGCAAGGGCAAGGGCTACGCACCCGCCGAGGAAGACCCGGTCAAATATCACGCGGTAACGCCGTTCGATCCGGCCAAGGGCATGGTTGGCGGCAAGAAACCCGGCAGTCCGAAGTACAGCGACGTATTCAGCGACTGGGTGTGCGACATGGCCGCGCGTGACCGGCGCCTGGTGGCCATTACGCCGGCGATGCGCGAGGGCTCCGGCCTGGTGCGGTTCGATAAGGAATTTCCGGAGCGCTACTTCGATGTGGCCATAGCCGAGCAACACAGCGTCGCGGTCGCCGCCGGCATGGCCTGCGACGGGCTCAAGCCGGTGGTGGCCATCTATTCGACTTTTTTGCAACGCGGCTACGATCAACTGATTCACGACGTTGTAGTGCAGAACCTGCCGGTGCTGTTCGCCATCGATCGCGCCGGGCTCGTTGGTGGCGACGGTCCGACGCACAACGGTTGTTTCGATCTCACTTACCTGCGCTGCCTGCCGGAGATGGTGGTCATGGCGCCGGCGGATGAAAATGAATGCCGGCAGATGTTGTACACGGGATTTCTCCTGGACCGGCCTGCGGCAGTCCGCTACCCGCGCGGCACCGGCCCGGGAGTCCCGGTACAGACCGAGATGACGGCCCTGCCGCTGGGCAAGGGCGTCGTCGTCCGTCGTGGACGCGGCATTGCCATATTCGCGTTCGGTTCCATGGTGACGCCGTGCGCGGCTGCTGCCGGGGAACTGGATGCCACACTGGTGAACATGCGCTTCGTCAAGCCGGTTGATGAACAACTTGTCCTGGAACTGGCGCGCACCCACGAATTCCTGTTCACGGTCGAGGAGAACACCGTGCTCGGCGGCGCGGGGAGTGCGGTAAACGAGGTCCTCGCGGCGCACGATGCCGGCAGGACGGCATTCAACTACGGCATCCCCGATCGTCTGATCCAGCATGGGGAGCGTGAAGACATGTTGCGGGACGCGGGGCTCACGCCGGAAGGCATCAGCGCATTCATTCGGCTGCACGCCGCGCGGCCGGGGCTGACCGGCGCGGCAAAGCGGGCATAAAGTCAAAGGCGCACGGCGATGTGCGCCATCAGCCGCTGCGCCACGCGCTCCGGGGCAACGGCCGGCCGCGGCAGTTTCTCCAGCGTGCCGGTGCGGATCTTGAGGTGTCCAAGTACCGGTCCCGTGCGCCCGGCGTTTCGATCCAGCAGCCATTGCAGCAGTGACAGATCGTTCCCGCCCAGGGCGTCCTGATACCCGCAGGCCATTGCGATACCGGCAAAATCCACATTGGCAGCGACCGTGGCCTGGGCGCCGGTGGATTCATGGGCCTCGTTGTCCAGGATCAGATGTACCAGATTGCCGCCCGCATAGGTGCCGATGGTGGACAGCGCCCCCATGCGCATCAACGCCGCCCCGTCTCCATCAATCACGATAATGCGCAAATCCGGCCGGGCCAGCGACAGCCCCAGACCCAGCGCGGAGGCACAGCCCATGGAGCCGACCATGAACAACTGGTTCGGCTGGTCGCACAGGGCGTGCAGTTCCCTGCCGGTGTAACCGGTCGTGGCGATGAGCACATCAGTGCGCAACGAGGTATTCGCGGCCAGGAAGCGTAAAACTTCCGCGCGCATTGGCCGATCGCCCGGCCTGGATGCGCGCGCAGGCACGCGGTTTGGGCCTCTTGGCCGCACCGGAATGCCCGGCCGGCGCAGTTCGTGGTTTGCCACTGTGTCTTTCTGCATGATGAAGGCGTAGGGGCGTCGCTCACTCTCCATCGCCTCCGCGGCGCGCGTCAGCGCGGGGGCAATCTCCGCGGGCCCGGTGGGGAAGTCCTCCCACGGGATCTGCATCTGATCCAGCAGCGTCCCCGTTATGCCGCCCATGAGTTCATGTTGCGGCTCGTCCGCGAGTTCCGGCGCGCCGCGGTGCGTGATGATCAGCAGCACCGGAATGCGAAATACCCACGTCAGCGAAGTCAGCGGACTCACCGCGTTGCCGAGCCCGGAATTCTGCATCATGACCACGGCGGATTCGCCGCCAAGCGCCGCACCGGCGCCTATGGCCACGGCATCGCCTTCATTCGCCGCCGAGACGTAGGCCAGCGACGCGTCATTGATGACGTAATTGATGAACGGCGTGAGAAACGAGCACGGAACGCCCACGTAGCGGCGCAACCCGCGTGCCCGCGCCGCTTCGATAAAATCTCCCGCTTCGATCATCGCGCGCAGTCCCGGCAGAGCGATCTGAAATACTCCAGGAGGGATTTTTTCAGCAACCTGTAAGATTGCGTCATTCCGTCAGGCCAGACCCTGGGTGAAATCGCCCGCCCGGTCCAGATCATCCAGTTGATTGACGTCCAGCCAGTGTCCGTGAATGTAGTGCACCTGCACCGGGTGTCCGGTCCGGATCAGATGATTCAGCAGATCGGGAAGGGTGCGCCGGTCGAATCCCTGCTGCGCGCGTAAATCCGACATGGCCTGCATGATCCGGCTCCGGCCCGCGCCGCGTGCGCGCAGCATGCCGATCCAGCGGCCACTGGGAGGATCGGTGTTCCCGGCGAAGTCCGACTCTTCGATTCGCAGCAGTTGCACGGGATCGCGGAACAGCGATCGATCATCCGGCCGCGAGCACCAGGCCAGGTCCGCTGTGCCGGTCTTGCGACTGCCCTCCAGCGCCGAGTCCACGACCACGACCAGATCGCCGGGGCTGTCCAGCAGGTCACGCAGAATGTAACCGCGGAACAGCAGGTCGCCGTAAAGAATGACCAGATCATCCTCGAACCTGTCCGCCGCGCACGCCAGCGAGGTGAGTTCGCCGGTGGTCTCGTACGCGCTGTTGCGGATGATTTCGATCCCGCCCACGTCAATGGCATCGGCCTTGTAACCCGCAACCACCACGACCCGGCCGATATTCTGCCGCTTGAATTCCTCGGTGAGCCTGCGCAACAACGGCTTGCCGCCCACGGAGATCATCACCTTGGGCCGATCGGCCGTGAGTTCGTGCAACGCATTGCCGCGCGAGGCGGCGAGCACTATCGCCTGGGTGCGCGCCGGCGGTTTGAGGTAGCGATCCTGCGCGGCGCTCAGCTCCTCGGCGCCCTGCAGCGCGAAGATGTGATTGACCGATGCGATACGATCCTCGACCCCGGCAACGGACTGCTGCGTCTTGATCGAGGCGCTGACCTGTTCCATGGCGGCCACTGCCGCGCGGATCATCTGGTTTGCCCAGATGACGACACTGATGCCTGCGCGGCGGAATACGTCGGTGGGCGTGCTGTAATACGTGGTGGGCACGATCACCAGCGGCGCGCGCCCGGCCCATTCCCTGGCGAACTCGAGGATCTCGTCCGGCCGCGTCAGCTTGCTGTGAATCAGGATCCCGTCCGCCCCGGCGCTCCGGTACGCCTCGGCGCGGCGCAATGCCTCGCGCATCCCCCAGCCCAGAATCAGGGCCTCGACGCGGGCAACGATGCAGAAGTCCTGGTCGCCCTGAACGTCCTTGCCGGCCTTGATTTTGCCGCAGAACTCGTCAATGTCCGCCAGCGGCTGCCGTTCGCCGTCGATGAAGCTGTTGGTCTTCGGAAACTCCTTGTCCTCGATGCACACGCCGGCCACATGGCGTTGCTCGAGTTTTCGCACCAGCCGGCGCAGGTTGTTGAAGTTGCCATAACCGGTGTCGCCGTCGAGCAGGATGGGATTGCTGGTGACAT
>JACORW010000009.1 GCA_016179185.1 Gammaproteobacteria bacterium
CAGCCACCAGCCACCAGCCACCAGCCACCAGCCACCAGCCACCAGCCACCAGCCACCAGCCACCAGCCACCAGCCACCAGCCACCAGCCACCAGTTTCTATTGCAGATTCGCCTTCACCATGGCACCGATCTTGCCCATATCAAATCTGCCCTGGACCTTGGGTTTCAGGATCGCCATGACCCTGCCCATGTCCTTTGCCGATGCTGCGCCGGTCTCGGCAATGGCGGACTTGATGAGTTCCTGAACTTCCTGCTCGCCGAGCGCCTGGGGCAGGTAGCCGGTGACAATGCTCAGCTCGAACTGCTCCTTCTTCACCAGGTCATGGCGGCCGGCGCTCTCGAACTGGGCAATGGAATCGCGGTGCTGCTTCGCCAGCTTGTCCAGCACGGCGAATACCTGGGTGTCGTCCAACTGGATGCGCTCGTCCACTTCCTTTTGCTTGATGGCGGAGGAGATCAGGCGCAGCGTGCCGAGTCGCTCCTTTTCCCTGGCGCGCATCGCCACCTTCACATCATCGCTGATGCGTGACTTGAGATCCGACATGGGAACAACCGGGGCGGGGAGGGGTGTCGTGATCAGTGCGAACGCGGGCCGGACTTGCTAACACGGCGCTGGTTCCGCTTCACGGCCGCCGCGGCCTTGCGCTTTCTGACCTGGGTCGGCTTTTCGTAGAATTCGCGGCGGTGAACCTCGGCCAGTGTTCCGGCCTTCTCGCAGGCGCGCTTGAACCGGCGCAGCGCGACGTCGAACGGTTCGTTTTCACGGACTTTCACATTTGGCATAGTTCACATTTTCCTTGCCTGTTCCGGAATAAGGAGGCGCGAATTCTAGTGGGAAATGAACCAATTGCAAGGATTCCCGGTTGTTGCGGGCGCACCGGGGCGGGGCCATGAGAGTCCTCGGACTGGAGTCCTCCTGCGACGAAACCGGGGTCGCCGTTTATGACAGCGAGTCCGGGCTGCTGGGTCATGCGCTTTACAGCCAGGCAGGCCTGCACCGTGAATTCGGGGGCATCGTGCCGGAGCTCGCTTCGCGCGATCACGTCCGGCGCCTGCTGCCGTTGATCCGGGACGTGATGGATCGGAGCCACACACGGCCCGTCGATCTGCACGGAATTGCCTACACTGCGGGGCCGGGCCTGGTGGGCGCGCTGCTGGTGGGGGTTGCCACGGGCCGCGCGCTGGGATTCGCCTGGGGGATCCCCGCCGTTCCTGTGCATCACATGGAGGCGCACCTGCTCGCGCCGTTGCTGGAACAGGAAGCGCCGCCGTTTCCTTTCCTGGCGCTGCTGGTTTCCGGCGGACACACGCAACTGGTGCGGGTCGGGGGCGTCGGCGATTACGAACTCCTCGGTGAAAGCCTCGACGACGCTGCCGGAGAGGCCTTCGACAAGACCGCGAACCTGCTGGGTCTTGGCTATCCCGGCGGGCCGGAGCTGTCCGCGCTGGCAGAGCGGGGACGGCCCGGCAGATTTCAGTTTCCACGCCCGATGACCGAGCGGCCCGGCCTCGACTTCAGCTTCAGCGGGCTGAAGACCCATGCCGTGAATACCATCCGTGCGCACGGCGGCAACGAACAATCGCGGGCGGACATCGCGCACGCGTTCGTGGAGGCGGTGGTGGAGACGCTGGCTATTAAATGCCGGCGCGCAATGCAGGCGACGGGCCTGGTCCGGCTCGTGGCCGCCGGCGGCGTCAGCGCGAACCGGCAATTGCGGCAGAGGCTTCTGCGGCTGGCGGAGGAAGCCGGCGGCCGGGTGTATTTCCCGCGCGCGGAATTCTGCACCGATAACGGCGCGATGATTGCGCTTGCCGGTTGCCTGCACCTGCAGACGGGAGAGCGCGCGCCGCTGGGATTTGGGGCTTATCCACGGTGGGCAATGACCTCGGCCTGTGGGGCCGGTTTGTAAAACCGGTTTGTGGGGCCGGGTTTATCCCGGCCATTGAGGGAGGCCGGCGTAAAGCCGGTCCCACAAGCCCGCCCCGCGATATGCGTATCAGCCAGAGACGGATCGTGAGTCCAGAGTGATTTTCTCTTCCGTGCCGTCGATCAGACTGCGGATGTTGGACCGGTGGCGCCAGATCAGCATGGCCGCGATTGCGGTGAGGGCGAACACGAAGATCCGGTCCGGCAGCAGCAACCATGCATAGACGGGGGTCAGCGTCGCGGCGGTCAGGGCCGACAGTGACGAATAGCGGAACAGGGCGGCCGTCACCAGCCAGGTGCCGACAAATGTGGCGCCCAGCAGCCAGTTCAGACCCAGCAGCACGCCGGCCAGCGTGGCCACGCCCTTGCCGCCGCGGAACCCGAAGTAAACCGGAAACAGGTGCCCGGCAAATGCGGCGACACCGGTCGCTGCCACGGCCCAATGGGGCGCTTCCAGCAGCCGGGCCAGCAGCACCGGTATGACGCCTTTGAGTATGTCGCCGCCCAGCGTCAGCGCCGCCGCCAACCGGCCGTGCAGGCGGAGCACATTGGTCGCACCGGGATTGCCGGAGCCGTCGGCGCGCGGGTCCGGCACGCCCAAGACCCGGCATACGACCACGGCGCAGGCCACGGAACCGAGCAGATAGCCGCCGGCGATCAGCAACGCGTTGGTGAGCATGGGACTATTGGAATGGCGCCGCTGCATCCGGTCAAGGGCGATGCGCTGCCCATGCCCCGGCCGTTTGGCTACACTGGGTCGCCATGGACATTATCTATCTCAATGATCTCCGCGTCGAAACCGTCATCGGCGTCAACGACTGGGAGCGGCGCATCAAGCAGACTGTGGTGCTGGATGTGGAACTGGGCACCGACATCCGCCGGGCCGCCGCCGGCGACGACATCGCGCAGACCGTTGACTACAAGGCAGTTGCGAAACGCATCATTGAGTTCGCGGGTGGCAGCAGTTTTCAACTCGTGGAAACGCTGGCCGAGCGCCTGGCCGATATTCTGGTCAGCGAATTCAACGCGCCCTGGTGCCGGCTGCGTCTGAACAAACAGGGCGCGGTGCGCTACGTTCGCGACGTGGGCGTTGTGATCGAGCGCGGCAGTCGCCCTGCGAAAGGAGGCCCGGCATGAAGCGACCTACAGGATGTAGGGAATGCCGCGAGAGGACAGGGAGTCCGGAGCGGCCGGCCCCCGAACACTGACATGGTCAAGGTTTTTGTCGGCGTGGGCAGCAATATTGATCGCGCGCGCAACATCGAGGCGGGAATCAGGGCCCTGGGCGACGCATTCGGCACGCTGACCATGTCCAGTACCTACGAGAGCGAGGCCGTGGGATTCCGGGGTGATAATTTTTTCAATCTGGTCGTGGTTTTTGAAAGTAAGGCGCCGCCGGAACATGTCGCGGCGACATTGCGCGCCATCGAGCAACGATTCGGCCGGGATCGGGGCGGACCGAGCCTTGCCCCGCGCACGCTGGATCTGGACCTGTTGCTGTACAATGAACTGGTGCGCAACGACGCCGAGATCAGGGTGCCGCGGGAAGACCTGACCCGCTACGCCTTCGTGCTGCGCCCGCTGGCAGAAATCGCCCCGCAACTGCGCCATCCGGTCACCGGTCAGCGGTTTGCGGATATCTGGGCCGCGTTTGACCAGTCTTCGCAGAAGTTATGGCCTGCTCCGGTCACGCAAACAGCCTTGAGGTAGACCGTTGAACAGGATATTGCTTGCTGTGGGGATCCTTGCTGTTCTCGCCGGCTGCAACGGCAGCGGCGTCAAGTCCCGGCTCACGTCTCTGGACGAGGCCATCAACGCTTACGCGCAGGCGCTGCGCTGGGGGCGATACGATGACGCCCAGCAATTTCACTTGACCCGGAACGGGGATCGCGTCGCGCTGGATGAGACCATGATGAAGGATATCCGCATCACCGCGTACGCCGTGCGCAACACGAAATTCGACGAGAAAGCGAACGAGGCGGATGTACAGGCGGAGTTCAAGTATTTCATCACGAACCGCGGCACGTTACAGACCAAACTGGTGCCCCAGAAATGGTGGTATGAGGAGGAATCCAAACGCTGGCTGCTGGAGTCCGGTCTGCCCGATTTCACCGTGGCGACCGAGCCGCAGGACAAACCTGCACGGCGGGAGCCCCGTATCCGGGAGGTGCCGCGCGATCCGTATTGACGGCCGGAAATTCAGTCACAAGTAACAAGAAAGCAACAAGCTACAAGCCACAAGCTACGAGGAAAGCAAGAGGTCAAACAAGTTTTACTTGTCGCTTGTGGCTAAATAGCTGTTCGGAATTCCAGATCAAACAGGCGTTCCGATCATAGGTACCGGAGTTGTGGGGCCGGCCGCTCCGGACATCCTGTCCTCGGCTTTGGCTCCTGCGTCGCTCTCGGTCTCTGCTCCCGGCTCGACTCTACCGGGTACCTCCCTGTACCCGTACCGCCTACATCCATGTAGGCGTCTCGCGGCATTTCCCACATCCTGTGGGTCGCTTCAGCCGGCCGTTCCCAGGCCGGGTAAACCCGGCCCCACAGGTGATCGAGTGGTCCCCCGTCCACCAGAAGGATTCGGGCCTCCCGCCGGAAGCCAGTGGCATATATCAGAACAGTTACTTAGTTGCTTGTAGCTGCATTCAGGAAGCCACAAGTTACAAGGAAAGCACGACCTCAAACTTAGTCTTACTTGTCGCTTGTAGCTTGTTGCTTGTAGCTGCACTCAGGAATACAGCGTCCTGCCGCCGTCCACGTTGAGTATCTGCCCGGTGACGTATGGCGCGTCCAGCACCAGAAAACGCACCGCGGCGGCGACATCCTCCGGTGTGCCGGCGCGCTTCAACACCGTATGCGAAAGGATGCGCTGCTGCAGCTCCGGGCCCATCCCCTCCGGCCACAGCACCGCCCCCGGCGCCACGCCGTTGACGCGCACGCCGGGCGCCAGCTCCTTGGCCAGCGACTTCGTCAGCATGTCCAGCGCCGCCTTGGTGATGCTGTAGATGGAATGCCCGCGCAGCGGCCGTTGCGCGTGGATGTCGGAGATGTTCACGATGCAGCCACCGCGCTCCCGCAGCAGCGGTGCCGCCGCGCGGGACAGAAAGTAGGGCGCCCGCAGGTTGGTGGCGACGAGTTCGTCCCACTGTTGCGGGGTTGCGTTGGCCACGGGTGTCGGGAAGAACGCGGAGGCGTTGTTGATCAATGCATCCAGCGATGCCAGTTGCGCAAGCAGTCTTTCTGCGGCGTTGTCCGGCCGCAGATCGGCGCTGATGCACCGGGCGCTGCCCAGCCGCGCCCGATTGAGCTCCGCCGCCAGCGATTCCGCTGCGGCAACGGAGCGGTGGCAATGAATGACCACGTTCATGCCGGCCCCGTGCAGCGCGCGCGTGATGGCCGCGCCGATGCGCCGCGCCCCACCCGTGATCATGGCTGTCCCGGTCTGTGTCACTTGCGTATTATCCCGCCGCAGCCGCAATGAATATCGCAGACAGGATGGTAATGGATGGCAACATGATCAGGTACCCCGGCGACAGGTTGCCACAACCCGATCCCGCCGCGCTGGCCCATTCGCAGCGCGTTGTGGAGGCGTTGCGGAACGCGATCTCGGGGCGGGGCGGGGCGATTGGCTTCGACGGTTTCATGGAAATCGCGCTCTACTCGCCCGGGCTGGGGTATTACAGTGCCGGCGCCCGCAAGCTGGGCGCGGGCGGCGATTTTGTCACGGCGCCGGAGATATCTCCGATCTTTTCCCGCTGCGTCGCCGCGCAGTGCGCGCAGGCGCTGGCGCATCTGGGCGGCGGAACGATCCTCGAACTGGGTGCCGGAAGCGGGGCAATGGCGTGCGATCTGCTCGGTGAACTGGCACGGCGCGAGACGCTGCCGGAGACCTATTTCATCCTTGAATTGAGCGCCGATCTTCGGGAACGCCAGCAGTCCCGGGTGCGTGCGGCAAAACCGGAGCTGGCCAACCGCGTTAAGTGGCTGGACGCACTGCCAGTGACTCCATTGCGCGGTGTGATTCTCGCCAACGAGGTTCTGGATGCGTTGCCGGCGGCGCGCTTTCGTCTGCGCAATGGCGTGCCCATGGAGTTGGCGGTTGAGTGGGACGGCGGCGCCTTCCGCTGGATTGGGCACGTCGCCCGGACAGACTTCGATCCCGCGATCATGGCGCTGCTGCGTGGCTGTCCCGACGGCTATGTCTCGGAGTGGCGTCCGTGCCTGACGGACTGGATCAGGGCCGTTGCGGCAACTCTGGACGCGGGACTGCTGTTGTTCGTGGATTACGGTCATCCGCGGCGCGAGTACTACCACCCGCAGCGCGCGGACGGGACGTTGCGCTGCCATTACCGGCATCGCGCCCATGACGATCCCTTTCTGTGGCCCGGGCTGCAGGACATTACCGCGGCGGTGGACTTCACGGCGGTCGCGCAGGCCGCGGATGCAGCCGGTATGGCCCTGAGCGGATTCACAACACAGGCACACTTCCTGATCGGTTGCGGACTGGAACCGATGTTTGCGGATCTTTTCAGTGCCGAACCGGGGAAACGCGCGGACCTGTCCCGGCAGATACAATTGTTGACGCTGCCGGGGGAGATGGGCGAGGTCGTCAAGGCCATGGCGCTGACGCGAGACCTCCATGTGCCGCTGATCGGCTTTTCCGGCCCGGATCACCGGCATCGCCTTTGAATGTGGGGCCGGGTTTATCCCGGCCGATTTATGTGGGCCGGCGTAAAGCCGGCCCCACAAACGAGGGTTGCTCCGATTCGCTTGTTACAATAGGAATCGGAGCCAGAATTTGGATCTCATTCATTTCATCATCCTCGGCATCGTGCAGGGCATCACGGAATTCCTGCCCATCTCCAGTTCAGCGCATCTGATCCTGGCGCCGCACGTGTTTGGCTGGGAAGACCAGGGCTTGCACCATGACGTGGCGGCGCACGTGGGGACGTTGGCAGCCGTGTGCTGGTTCCTGCGCCAGGAGGTGCGTGCCGTGCTGATCGGTTTGATGCCGGGCCGGGGCGAAGCAGCCGCGCACGGGCGGCGCATGCTGGGATTTCTCGTGGTCGGCACGCTGCCCGTGGTCGCCTCGGGATTGCTGCTGCGCGACACGGTGGCCGGCACCTTTCGCGAGCCGCTGCTCATTGCCGGCACGACGCTCTTCTACGGATCGCTGCTGGGTTGCGCGGATTATTTCGGCCGGCGCGTCCGGGAACAGGCGGCGCTGTCGTGGCGCGATGCCATCATCATCGGCCTCGCCCAGGGGCTGGCGGTGGTGCCCGGCACATCCCGATCCGGGATCACGATGACCGCCGCATTGTTTCTGGGACTGAACCGGCGCGCCGCGGTGCACTTCTCGTTTCTGCTGTCGATCCCCGCGATCCTGCTGGCCGCGGCATGGGAGACCCTGCACATGTTGACGGGGCCTGACCTGGTCCCGTGGCGGACCATGGCCATTGTCACGACGGCGTCGGCCGTGACCGCCTATATCGCGATCCACTACTTCGTGAAGTTCATCGATCGGACGGGCATGGGGCCGTACGTCATTTACCGGCTGGCCCTGGGTACCGGCCTGCTGATCTTCTTTTGGTGAAATGAAGTAAACTTTCAACTCTCCAGTACCTCCCTTATTGCCTCCACCCTGCGTTTCCTGATCGCCGCCGCCGCGGCTTCGCCGCCGAGCGCCGGCAAATTCAGATCGCCAAGGTCGGCGTTGCGGGCCGCGGTGAGCGCGGCACGCCATAACGCCGCCTGGGGATAGTCGCGGCGTTCAAAGCCGGTGCGGCCGCGCGCGTCGGCCTCGCAGGCCAGCAGGAACTGTTCGAAGCGTTCCGGACGTCGGAAGCCGTCGGTGGCCTCCAGCTTTTTCAGTATCGTACCCACGCGCAACTCGGCGATGCGGTGACAATCCAGGTGGTGACGAGCGACGATGATCGCGAGTTCCCGAAACCGGTTCGGGGCGCGGAAGCGGTCGCACATGTTGTTGATCAACTCCACGCCTCGTTCTTCATGCCCGCCGTGACTGGGCCACTCCGATGCGGGCGTCAGCGCCTTGCCGAGATCGTGGACCAGCGCGGCGAAACGGGTCGTGGCGTCAGCGGACAATGTCGCCGCCTGTTCCAGCACCATCAATGAATGCACGCCGGTATCTATCTCCGGATGGTGCCGCTCCGGCTGCGGCACGCCGAACAACGCCTCGATTTCCGGAAAAACGTGGCGCAGTGCGCCGCATTCGCGCAAGGTCGCGAAGTAACGCGCCGGCTCGGGTTCGCCCAGTGCGCGTTCAGTCTCGGCCCAGACCCGTTCCGGAACGAGGTCGCTCAATTCTCCGGCAGCAACCATCTCCGACATCAGTTGCAGCGTTTCAGGCGCAACGGCGAAACTGAGGCGCGCCGCAAACCGCGCCACGCGCAGCACGCGCAGCGGGTCCTCGACGAAAGCGGGCGATACATGGCGCAGAATTTGCCGTTCCAGATCGGCGCGCCCGCTGAACGGGTCAATGACGTTGCCATGTTCGTCCTCCGCGATGGCGTTGATGGTCAGATCGCGGCGGCGCAAATCATCTTCCACTGTCACATCCGGCGCGCTGTGGATCGTGAATCCCTTGTAGCCGCGTCCGCTCTTGCGCTCGGTGCGGGCCAGCGCGTATTCTTCGCCGGTCACGGGGTGCAGAAACACCGGGAAGTCGCTGCCCACCGGCTTGAAACCCTGCGCCGTCATATCCTCCGGCGTGGCGCCTACCACGACCCAGTCGGTGTCCTGCACCGGTCGCCCCAGGATCCGGTCGCGGACGGCGCCGCCGACCCGATATATTTTCATCGCGGCATTTTAGCCGGTCCTGTCCCACAGGACTGTGAAAAGCGGAAAGTGCAAAGTGAAAAGTAAATCATGAGCGAGGCTGATCCGGTGCCGGGTCGACAGGCACTGAGCCACTTTCAACTTTTCACTTTTTACTTTTCACACAGGGCGCCCGGCTGTCGCCTTCAGCGGCTCGGCTGGCTGCGGTAGAAATAGTACCGGGCCCGCGTACCGCCGTGGGCGAGATACTGCGGCACGACTGCCTCCAGCGCCGTCGGCTGGATGCCCAGCGCCGCCAGGTCGTTGCACGTGCAGACGCTGTCCAGCTTCGCGGACAGGTAATTATCGGTGGAGAAGGGCTTTTCGATGAACGCGCCCAGCAGCCAGAAATCGAACAATGCCGCCTGTATGCGCGCCAGCACATCGGGCAGCGGTACGACGGCCCGCCTGAGGCCGGCACACTGCGCCGTGTAGCGTACCAACTGCACGAGCGAGTAGACATTGGGACCGCAAAATTGCATGCGCCTTCCGTAGCAGTCCGGATTGCGCAACGTGCGCGCAATGGCCTCGGCCACGTCCTCCACGAACACCGGTGCGAAGCGCGCGCCGGCGCAGGCCAGCGGAAAAACAAGCGGCGTCAACCTGAGCAGCGTGGCGAAGCGATTGAAGAAGGAATCGTCGGCGCCGAAGATCACCGACGGGCGGAAACTGGTCACGATCAAATCGGTGGCGCCGTGCAGCAGGTCCTCGGCCTCGCCCTTGGTGCGCAGGTAATGGCTCGGGCCGGCGGCATCCGCGTTCAGCGCACTCATCTGTAAAACGCGTCGGATACCGTTCGCGCGGCACGCTTCCACCAGTGTGCGCGCCAGCTCCACGTGCACGGCGCGGAAGCCCGCGCCGCTGCGTCCGCGCTCGTTCAGTATCCCCACGAGGTTGATTACCGCATCGCAGCCGGCGAGGTGCCGGCGCAACTGCTCCGGGTCATGGATATTGGCCTGCACAAGGTCCAGCGTCGGCAGCAGGATCAGGTTGTCGCGGTGACGTTCCCGATTCCGGGTCAACACGCGCAACTGGTAGCCGTCCCTGGTGAGGCGATTGGCCAGCGTGCACCCCACGAACCCGGTGCCGCCGAGGATGGCGATGGTTCCGATCTGCATGTCAGCCGGCGGAGGCCGTTGACTCCGCCCCGCAGCCAAGGGACGCGACAAGCTCTTCGCCGCGCCTGCGCACCGGCGCCGAGCGCTCGCGGATCGGCGTGACGTCATTACCCAAGCGCCAGTCGTAGATGCTGGCAAAGTACAGGATGCGCTGCACGTACTTGCGCGTCTCGGTGAAGGGGATCTGCTCGATCCACATATCCGGCTCGGAGCACCCGGACGGCGGCAGCCAGCGCGACACATTGCCGGGTCCGGCATTGTACGCGGCGGTGGCCAGCACGATGTTGCCGTCAAAGTGGTTCAGCATCTGGTGCAGGTAGGCCGTGCCGATGGGGATATTGGTCGTGGACTGCGTCAACTGCGCCGGCGAGAAATTCTTCCAGCCGAGAACGCGCGCGGTTTGCCTGCCCGTGGCCGGCATCACCTGCATCAATCCCAGCGCGCCGGCCGACGACCGCGCGTCTTCGACAAACGCGCTTTCCTGCCGCACCAGGCTGAACACCCAGGCCAGGTCGAGATCCCGCTGCCCCGCGTGTTTTTCAAGACCGTCACGGTAGGCCATGGGGAAACGCACCACCAGGTCGTCGTAGGACTCCGCCCTGTTCAGCGTCACCAGCGCGCGATCATACCAGCCCCAGGAATGGGCCAGCGTCGCCGCAGTCTGCATCTGATAACTCGTCATGTTCTCCAACGCATGGCTCCATTCGCTCCGCGCCAGTGTGTACTGGCCGATGGCAAAGAGCTCGTGGGCGCGCTGCACGCCCGGCGTGCGCAGCACCTGGTTCCGTGTTTCCGGGTCTTCGGGCAGCGGACTGTGATTCAGAATGTACGGACTGCCGAGCCGATCGAAGGCCGAGAATCCGTAATAGTCGCGCTGCTGCGCCGCGCGCTGAAAATAATCCCGCGCCTCTTCTGACTGCCCCGTGCTTTCCAGCGCTCGCCCGCGCCAGTAGAGCCACGGTCCGCGGATTTCGTCCGCCGCGGGCGGAATGCCGGTGGTCCAGTCCAATAATGCATTCCAGTCCTGCTCGCGCAGCGCCAGCACGACGCGTTCATGGAACAGCTTCTCATCCACATGTTCGTTGTCGAGCTGACTCAGCAATTCGCGGCTCAACTTGTGCCCGGTCTGGGCCGCGCGCAGCGTCATCGCGTATTCCGCCGCCCCGATCTGCTCCGGCGTGAAGGCGTAGGTGCCGCGCAGCGACAGCCAGGCCGCCCAGGACCTGCCCACGTCCTGCTGCGTGAGCCGGTTGGCGGCATGCAGCAGGATGTTCCGCGTGAGTTCCGTGTCCGGCCAGCCGGACGTGCCCGACAGGCGGCCGGGGTTGCGATGCAGATCGAGCCAGCGCGCAAACCACGCCTGATCGGCGGGCGTCAGGCGCCGGCTGAGCCACTGGGCCAGGCTGAGATTGCCCTTTTCCATTGCCAGCTTGATCCGTGCCCAGATGGTGTCCTCGATCAGCAGGCCGCTGTGCTCGAGCCGCGCAAACACCGGATCGCACTGCGGCGGCTGCGATTCTCCGGACAGCCACACCGAGCGCGCATCCTCCATCAGGTATTCTTCTTTTCCCAGGCGCAGGCGCGCCAGAAGCTGGAAGCAGCGCATCTCCACATCGGCCTGCGGCACGTAGACCTCGAGCAGCGTTTCCCATTGCTGGCGCCGGGCCAGCAGCTTCAGGAAGTCGGCGCGCAGTTCTTCCGCTGCCGGCATATCCGCATGATTGCGGAGGAACGCCACGACTTCATCGCTGTCGATCTGCACGAGCCGCGGGCGCAGGTAGTCGTACAGCAGGTAGGGGTACAGCGGGTAATCGGAGAGTGTCGCGAGCAGCAGCCGGTACTGGCTGAGGTTGCCTTTGCGCAGCGCCTTCTGTGCCTCGAGATAACGCTGGCGCTCTGAACGCAGCGCCTCGTCGGCGCAAACCGGCGCGGCTGCCGTGCAGACCGCCGCGAGGATCAGTGCTGAAAGTTTGTGCAAGTGGATCATGTGCTGCGATAATTTAACAAATCTTTCCCCTCGTGGCTGGTGTGAATTTCGAGTATCTGCTGATCTATCTGATCCTGGGCGGAGTTGCCGGAATGCTTGCCGGGCTGCTGGGGATCGGGGGCGGGTTGATAATCGTTCCGGTGCTTGTCTTTGTCTTTGAAGCGCAGCGGATTGATCCCGGTTTGCTGATGCACCTCGCGGTCGCGACCTCGCTGGCGTCGGTTGTGTTCACGGCGGTGTCTTCGGCGTGGGCCCATCACCGGCGCGGTGCGGTGCACTGGTCCGTGGTCGGCCTGCTTGCGCCCGGAATTGTTCTGGGTGCGCTGTTGGCCGGGTGGGCGGCGAGGTACATGAGCAGTGACATGATGCGGGTGATGTTCGGCGTATTTGCCATTGCCGCCGCCGCGAATCTGGCCCGGGGAGGGGCGCTGGCGGGGCGCCGGGACCTGCCGGGGCCGGCGGGATTGACCGTCGCCGGCGGAATCATCGGAGGCATCTCGACGCTGGTGGGGATCGGCGGCGGGACCATGACGGTACCGTTCCTGTCATGGTGCCGCGAGGACGTTCGCACCGCCGTGGGGAGTTCCGCTGCCTGCGGTTTCCCCATCGCTGTCGCAGGCACGCTGGCACTGGTGGTGGCGGGCTCCGGTGCACCGCACCTTCCTGAGTACGCCACCGGCTACGTATACTGGCCCGCGGCATTTGCGGTGGCCCTTGCCGGCATCTTTGCGGCGCCAATAGGCGCGCGTCTGGCGCACGCACTGCCGGTGCGGACATTGCAGCGCGTATTTGCGGTGCTGCTGGTGATCGTGGGCACCAGACTGATGCTCAGCGCATGAGACCGTGGCAGGTATTGCGTTTTCGGGACACCGAAGCGGCGGCGGTAAAGGTCGGCCCGGGCAAGGCGGAACAGGCCGCGAAGGCGGATCGCCCGTTGCGCTGCCGCGCATGCGGGTGGTTGATCACGACCGAGACGGCGCGCTGCGCAGTCGGCGGCGCCCATGAGCATCAGCGCACGAATCCGGCCGGCTTTGAGTTCCGATTCGGCTGCTTTCGCGATGCGCCCGGCTGCGGCCGTATCGGGCCGGCCAGCGGTGAACACACCTGGTTCGCCGGGTGCGTCTGGCGTATTGCCGTGTGCGGCGGTTGCGGCGAACATCTGGGATGGGCTTTCTCCGGAGCGGACACGTTTTACGGACTGATTCTGGATCGCCTGGTCAGGGCGGACCGTTGAACTGAGGATAACGGGAGATTACGGTGGCGAAGGCGACGTGGAACGGCGCAGTGCTCGCGGAAAGCGATCACTTCGAGATCGTGGAGAACAACGTCTACTTTCCGCCGGCGGCGCTGAAGCGGGAATTCTTCAGGCCCAGCGACACGCATACCACCTGCCCGTGGAAGGGCGTGGCCAGCTATTACCATGTGGAAGTCGGCGGCAAGACCAACCGGGACGCCGCCTGGTATTACCCGCGGACCGAGCCGGCGGCAAAGAACATCGAGGGATTCATCGCATTCTGGCGCGGCGTGCAGGTGAGCCGGTGAGCGGCGCGCTGCGCGGCCTGCGTGTGCTGGAGGTGGGCCAGCTCATCGCCGGCCCGTTCTGCGGGCAACTGCTCGCGGATCTCGGCGCAGAGGTGATCAAGATCGAACTGCCGGGGCAGGGCGATCCGATGCGGGAGTGGGGCCGCGGCGCGCCGGTGTGGTGGCCCGTGATCGGGCGCAACAAGAAATGCATCACGCTGGACGTGCGCAATCCGCGCGGCCTTGCATTGATGAAGGAACTGGCGGCGTGCTCCGACGTGCTGCTCGAGAATTTTCGCCCCGGCACGCTGGAACGGTGGGGACTCGACTACTCGACCCTGTCGGCGATCAATCCACGGCTCGTGCTCGTGCGCGTGTCCGGCTACGGCCAGGATGGCCCCTATGCATCCCGCGCCGGCTACGGCGGCATCGGCGAGGCCATGGGCGGGCTGCGCTACGTGTGCGGCGATCCCGCGGTGCCGCCCAGTCGCGTCGGCATCAGCATCGGCGACTCCCTTGCCGCCATGTTCGCCTGCATCGGCTGCCTCGCGGCGCTGCAGCAGCGCGAGCGCAGCGGCGCGGGGCAGGTCGTGGATTCGGCGATCTATGAGTCCGTGCTCGCGGTCATGGAATCCACCGTGCCCGAGTACACCGTGGGCGGCGTGATCCGGGAACGTCACGGTTCCGTGCTGCCGGGGATTGCGCCGTCCAATGTCTATCCCACCACAGACGGGCAACTGATCGTCATGGGCGCGAACCAGGACTCGGTGTTCCGGCGGTTGTGCGAAGTCATGGGCCGGCCGGAACTGGCCGACGATGCGCGTTATTGCGACCACGCAGCGCGCGCCGCCCGTCAACGGGAGCTTGATGACCTCATTGCTGCGTGGTCGCGGCAGCACGCGGTTGAACCGTTGCTGGCGCTGCTGGAGGAGGCCGGCGTGCCGGCCGGCAGGATGTTCCGCGCGCCGGACATGCTTGCCGATCCGCAGTACCGGGCGCGGCAGAGCATCGTCAGGGTGGCGCACGAGAAGTTCCAGGACCTCATGATGCAGAACGTATTTCCGCGGCTCTCGGTGACCCCCGGGGAGATCCGCTGGCCCGGCGCCGCGATGGGCGCGCACAACGACGACGTCTTCGGCGGCCTGCTGGGATTGGACACCGAAGCGCTGGCATCCCTGCGGGCGGAAGGCGTCATTTGATGTTGCGGAAACGGCGGGTATAAACCCGGCCCCACGGAATCTCCCTTCCAGATTGGTGAACGGACGGGTGGCGCCGGGGACTGCCTGTGCGCGCGCAGCGGCAGGGACCCACTGGGGGATGGGTGGAGCGAGCACGGACAGGCAGTCCCGGCGACAGGACGCGTCCGCCCCAGATCCGGGTGCCGGGCCTGGCCCGGTCAGTCTTCAGTCGGGTATCGCAAAGACGAGCAGTTCGTCCCCGGTTTTGTACCCGAAGATGGAATTACCACCCGCGGCCACGGCCACATACTGTTTCCCGCCCACCGCATAAGTGATCGGCGGGGCGTTTACGCCGGTGCCGGCCCGGTATTGCCACAGCAGCCTGCCGCTGGCGGCGTCGAAGGCATCGAACGACCCGTTGCCCTCACCGGTGAACACGAGGCCGCCAGCCGTCACGAGCGCGCCCCCCACCATCGGATCGTCCACCCGGTGTTGCCACGTGATCTTCCCGGTGCGCGTGCTGTCGTCCATCTGCGGCGAGGGATTGCCGGTGCCTATATAGAGGAGCCCGACTTCGGGATCGATCGCCGGTGTCGTCCACACCGAGCCGCCGCCGTAACGCCAGGTGTCCCGGTACCGGGCGAACGCGGAGCGTTCCGCGGCGATGTCCCGGTGCAGCGGATCGCCGGCGGGCGTGGTCGCGCGGAATTCGCCTTCCCAGCCCTGTTCGGGCACCGTGAACCAGCGCCAGACTTCCCGGCCGGTATTCCCGTCGAACGCCGCGAGGAAACCGCGCAGCCCATGCCTACCGCCGGAGAGGCCGCCCACCGCGAGCAACTCCTTGCCGTGCTCTTTGATCTCCAGGTGCAGTCCGTAACCCGCGCCGGTGACGCCTGCGAACACCAGGCCGCCATACACCTGCGGCGCGAGATTCGCGGAGATTCCCGTCTGCCCGGTCTGCACTGCGCCTTCCAGTTCCTTCACGCCCAGGAGCGGCTCCAGTACTTCGCCGGAACCTGCCCCGGTATCGGATAGTGTCGCGTCCCAGTGCTTCACTCCGGTCGCCTGATCCAGCGCGATCAACCGCGCATCCATCGTGGCCATGTACACCATGCCGTCCGCCACAGCCGCGCCTCTGTTGGCCGGACCGCAGCAGGTTTTCTTCGTGCGCAGGTCATGGCGGTAACACCAGCGCTCCGCCCCCGTGGCGGCATCCAGCGCGATGGCATCGTTGAACGGCGTCGTGAGATTCAAAACGCCGTCCACGACGATGGGGCAGGCCTGGAAACTTCCCTGCATGCCGGTGCGGTGCGTCCACGCGGGCTTCAATGCCGCGACGTTGGTGGTCGTGATCTGCGCGAGTTCGCTGTAGCGCCGGTTGCCGTAGTCATTGCCGTGCAGGGGCCAGTCGGTGGCTGACACGCCTGCATCGGCAGTGGAAAGGGGCAGGAGTAGAGCTGCAAAGCCGAAAATCTTCAACAGGACCAACGCGGACGTACCTCAGGCTTCGTAGATGACGCGCAACTTTCAATCCACGGACCTTTTCCGATTGTTCCTTGCGACACGGGAGCCGGTACTTACACCAACAGTGAGATATCGATCCCCACCATCACCGCCGCCGCGGCCAGCGCGATGCGCATCATGCGTTTCTGGCGTGTCTCGAGTTTGTCCATTCGATCCTTCAGCGATGTGCATTGTTCCTGCACGCCGGCGAATTGATCCTTGAGTGCCCTGAGTGCCGCCGCGCCGGCATCGTGCGCCTTGTCAGCGACGGCCGCCACGGCTGGGAGGGCGGCCAGGACCGCGGCCGGCTTGCGGATCCTGCGCAGGAATTCTCGTCTGTCCATGAGTGCCTCCTTTAGTATGATCGAAGCATCATCGGTGAGGGGTATCACAAATGCAATGCCGGCCGGCATCCTGCGCATTCCAGGCTCTGATCGCGTGATCGGGACTTGTCGCGTGCGCTGTCCGTACTGCGGCGAGGGACTGACTCTCGCCGTGGACGCTAGTGTGGAATTCTAGGGAATATCTGAACAACCCCATCCTGGGGTTGTCAGAGGACGGCAGAAAATTGCTCCTGCATTTTCTGCATTTCCGCCATCCCTGGCGGTCAGCGGCGAAAAGCGTGGTTTTCGCTTGCCTCACATTTTCACTGACATGCAGTCATTGAAAATGGCAGAAACTTGCTCCCGGCAGTTTCTGCATTCCCGCCGTCCATGGCGGTCGCAGTGCATGCATCTGACCGCCAGGGAGGGCGGAAATGCAGATGGCGCAGGAGCACGCCATCTGCCCTGCACTG
>JACORW010000080.1 GCA_016179185.1 Gammaproteobacteria bacterium
ATTTATAATAACCTTCATGGAAGCCCGTGAGAATGACGGTCAATCCGGTGCCCGGGAAGTAATCGAGCTCGCCGCCGCATGGAAATCCGCCGGCCGGCAAACCGCCCTGGCCACGGTCGTCAAGACCTGGGGTTCGTCGCCGGTCCCCGTCGGCAGTCAGCTTGTGGTGGATGAGGCGGGAAACTTCGCCGGCTCGGTCTCCGGCGGCTGCATTGAAGGTGCGGTGATCGAGTCCGCCCTGGAAATCATCAAGGATGGCGGCGCGCGGCTGCTCAAGTTTGGAGTCACCAATGACCGGGCCTGGGAGGTTGGGCTGTCCTGCGGCGGCGAGATCGAGATTTATGTGGAGCGCGTGGATTGAAGTCGGAACTGCTGGCGAGGTTGCAGCAATTGCGCGCTACGGGTGTCCCGGTGGCGCTGGTTACCCGTCTCGTTGACGGCGCGCAGGCACTGCTTACGGACTCCGCGCGCGAAGGTGATCTGACGTTCGACGAGACTGTCGCCCGCGACGTGCGTCTGCGGTTGCGCGGCGACGCCAGCGGTGAAGTCGGCGCAGGGCTGTTTGCCCGTGTCTATGCGCCGCCGCTGCGCATGATCCTGGTGGGCGCCGTGCATGTTGCCCAGGCGCTGGTGAAGATGGCCCCGGGCGCGGGGTTTTCCGTGACCGTCATTGACCCGCGCACCGCATTTGCGACGCAGGACCGGTTTCCCGACGCCACACTTGTCACCGCCTGGCCGGACGCGGCCATGACCCAGTTACGGCCCGACAGCCGCACCGCGGTCATCACACTCACCCATGATCCCAAGCTGGACGATCCGGCGCTGTTGCAGGCACTTCGAAGCGATGCTTTCTTTATCGGTGCGCTTGGCAGCCGCAAGACACACGCCGCGCGGCTGGCGAGACTTGCGGCGCAGGGGATGACGGACGCGGAGCTGGCGCGGATCCACGCGCCGGTGGGATTGCCCCTCGGCGGGCGCCGGCCGGGCGAGATTGCCGTGGCGGTTCTCGCCCAGGTCATCCAGACCCTGCACGGAAACCATCCGCCATGAAATTCGGGCGCATTCCGAGTTCCGAAGCCGAGGGTGCGCTGCTGGCCCATTCCCTCAAGTCGGAGCGCCTGAGCTTCAAAAAGGGACGCAGGCTGGATGCCGGCGATGTCCGGGCGCTGATCGAGGCCGGATTCACATCCGTCGTGGCCGCGCAACTCGAGGCGGATGACGTCGGCGAGGACACGGCAGCCGAACGCATTTCCGCGGCCGTGCGCGGACAGAACCTGGTGGCGAGCGCGCCGTTTACCGGGCGCTGCAACCTCTACGCCGCGCAGTCCGGCGTGTTGACCTATGACCGGGCATGGCTCGATGCCCTCAATCTGGTGGACGAGGCCGTGACCATCGCCGCACTGCCGCCGTTTTCGGCCGTGCAGGCGCGGCAGATGATCGCCACCATCAAGATCATTCCCTACGGCGTGGCCGCGTCCTCCCTGGACCGGGTCACGGGGCTGGCCGGGACCGGTGACGGCACCTTGAGCATCGCGCCATTCGTGCCCGTGCGCATCGGTCTAATTCAGACCCAAGCGCACGGGGCCGGCGACAGGTTGTTCGCCAAAACGCGCGCCAGCGTGCAGTCGCGGATTGAAGCGCTGGGAAGCCGGCTCGTGGCGGAGCGCCACTGCCTGCATGATGAGCAGGAGATCGCATTCGCCGTGCGCACTCTGCTGGATCAGGCCTGCGAACTGTTGCTCATTGCGGGCGCATCCGCCACGGCGGATCGGCGCGACGTGGTGCCCGCCGGGATTGAACTCGCCGGCGGCCGGATCCTGCATGTGGGCATGCCGGTGGAACCGGGCAACCTGCTGCTGCTGGCGGAGTCGGGCGACGGCAGGCAGGTGATCTGCCTGCCCGGGTGCGCCCGCTCGCCCACCCTGAACGGCTTCGACTGGGTACTGCAGCGCCTGCTGGCCCGGCTGCCCGTAACCCGCGAAGACATCATGACCATGGGGGCGGGCGGTCTCATCAAGCATCAGGAACAGTCCCGGGGCACGCGGCCGTCCGCCGAGGACTCGCTCCCGAGGCAGCCGCGTATCGGCGTGGTGGTGCTGGCAGCCGGCCGCCCCGCGCATCCGGACGGCGGGAATCCGCTGCTGGATGCGAGCTGCGGCGAGGCGGCGCTGCGGCGGGTCGTGCGCGTTGCCTCCGCATCCCAGGCCGGGCCAATTGTCGTGGTGCTGGGGTATGAAGCCGACAAGGCAAGGGCAGCGCTCGCAGGGTGCGACGCGATCCTCGTGGAGAATCTGGAATATGAGCAGGGTTTGAGCGGATCGCTGCGCCAGGGACTCGATGCGCTCGGCGCGGAGGTGGAAGGCGTGGTGGTATGTCATGGCGACATGCCGTGGATCGCCGGCAGCGACATCGACCGGCTGTTGGCCGCATTCAGTCCCGGGGATCGGCGCCTGATCTGCATCGCCACCCATCGCGGCCGGCGCGGCCATCCCGTTTTATGGGCGGAGAGCTTCTTCGATGAGATGCGGCAGCTCCGCGACGAGGAAGGCGCGCGAGCGTTGTTCGCCCGGCACGCGGAGGTGGTGTGCGAAGTGGAATCGCCGGATCCCGGTGTACTGCGCGACCATCAGCCGCGGGAGGATTTGCAGCAGGCCGGGTAAACCCGGCCCCACCGGTGATCGAGTGGTCCCCCGTCCGCCAACAGAAGATCCGGCCACACGCTTCTGCCAGTACCATGATTCGGAGCGCCTACTTGGCGTTCAATGCAGCTCCCGGCGCAGCGTCCGCGACAGTTGTCTCAGGCTGTCCAGATTGTGGGCGGGCAGAAAGTAGTCCATATAAGGGAGAGCAGTGCGGATGCCGCGGCACAGCGGCAGGTAGCCCCTGTCGCCCAGCAGCGGGTTGAGCCAGATCAGCTTGTGGACGCGGCGGGTGAGCAGCTCGATCTGGCTCTGCATCAGCCGCGCATCGCCCCGATCCCAACCATCGCTCAGGATCACTATCAGGGTCCGCGCCCGCAGCACCTCGCGCGCATGGCGATCGTTGAATTCCCGCACGCAGCCGCCGATGTCCGTACCGCTGCCCCAGTCCTTGACGCGCTCCGCGACCTCGCGCAGGGAGGACGCAAGGTCCCGTCCGCTCAGGAGGTCGGTAATCATCGTCAGGCGGGTCGAGAACACACCCACGTCCACCTGCGGCAGTTCCTGGCGCAGGGCATAGATGAACTGGATCAGGAACAGACTGTAGGCCTGCATGGAGCCGCTGACGTCGCACAGCAACACGAGGCGCGTCTTTTTCTCGCGCCGCCGGCGCCAGGCCAGTCGCGTCGCATACTCTCCGTAGGGGGCGCTGCGCCTGAAGATCCTGCGAAAGTCGAGTTGCGGTCCTGCGCCCTCGCTCCGGTACCGGCGGCTGCGATAGCTGGCCAGCACGTGCACCAGCTCGCCGACAACCGCCCGCGCCGCCTCCAGTTCCTCCGGCGTCATGGCGCCGATGTCCTTGTGCATGAGTGTTTCCTGGGCGGAATACTGCAATGGCTCCCGTTCGGCCGGCGCCGGCGACTCCTGTTTGGCGGAGGAATCACTGGAAACGCCGCGCTGTTTCGCGGGATCGGATCCCGCGGGCGGCGGTTCGGCTTCCCGGCCGGCATCGTCCGCCCGGCGGTCCGGATCGGCGCCGGGCACGGAAACCTGATCCCAGTACCGGCTGAACAGGTCATCGAACCGCGGCCGGTCTTCGTGGGTCCGGATCAGCGTCGCGACACTGGCGGCGTGGAATTCCCGGCGGTTGCCGATGTCCACCAGCCGCAACGCGCGGCACAGGTCAATGACCTCGGACGAACTGACCTTGATGCCCGCGTCGTGCAGCGTGTGGGTAAACCTGACCACGTGGTTGAGGAGGCTGTGCATGGGCGGGGGCGCGGACGGCGCCCGGTTTACCCGGATCAGGGATTCAGATGGCGGCCCTGCGGCCGGTGCCCACGGCACGCCCCTTGAAGTTCTTGGTCACCGCAATCGCCTTCTGCAACTGTTCGCCCGTCAGTTTCTCCTGATCGCTGCGATACTTGAGAATGCAGCTCAGTGTGGACTTGACCACCTCCGGCTCCAGATCCTCGATGCCCAGCGCCAGCAGCGCGTTGGCCCAGTCAATGGTCTCGGCCACGCCCGGCCGCTTGTAGAAATCCTGCTGGCGCAGTTGTTCCATGAAGCGGCAGATCTGGCCCGCCAGTTGTTCGCGGATGCCGGGCACCGCCACGGCGACGATGGCCTGCTCCTTTTCCACGCCGGGATAGTCAATCCAGTGGTAAAGACAGCGCCGCTTCAGGGCGTCGTGCATCTCCCGGGTGCGGTTCGAGGTCAGCACGACGAAGGGGACGCGCGCGGCCTTGATGGTGCCGATTTCGGGAATGGTGATCTGGAAGTCCGACAACAGTTCAAGGAGAAAAGCCTCGAACTCCTCGTCGGAGCGATCGATCTCGTCCACCAGCAACACCGGCGGCCGTGGGGATTCATACTGGATGGCCTGCAGCAACGGCCGCCGGAGCAGGAATTCCCGGTCAAAAATGTTGCGGCCCAGTTCCGCCTTGTCAATGCCGCGCGCCTCCTGGAGCCGGATCTCCAGCATCTGCCGCAGGTAATTCCATTCATACAGCGCCGACTGCGCATCCAGGCCCTCGTAACACTGCAGCCGGATCAGATCGGTGTCCAGCAGACGGGCGATGGCCTTGGCCAGCGCGGTCTTGCCGACGCCGGGTTCGCCCTCCAGGAACAGGGGCTTTTGCAACTGGCCGGCCAGATAAACCGTGGTCGTCAGCTCCCGATCGGCAATGTATCCTTCACCGGCGAGGCGTTGTTCGATTTCAGGGATGGATCCGAGCATGTCGGGGCACATTGCGGCGCCGGTGTGTGACCGCGGCCATTCTCGATCCGCGGCGATCGGCCCGCCTTCACGATTTTACTTGCTTCGCATAGTATTAACAATATCATTTACAATCATGCGGGACTACATCGAAAGACTCAGGGCGGACGGCGGCCTGCGTATTGTCAGGCGCGAGGTGGACCCGGCGCACGAGCTGGCCGGCGTCATCGCGCGCTCGCAACGGGAAAGCGACGCCGCCATCCTGTTTGAACGGGTGAAGGGCACAGGTTTTCCGGTGGTTTCCAATGTGTACGGCAGTCATCGCCGGCTGTGCGACATGATTGGCGCCGGCGGCGACGGATTCTGCAAACGCTGGCTGGAGTTGACCTCCAAAGGCGCCGCCGCCGGTTCCGGCTGCATGCAGTCTGTGCCCATGCCCGGGGATCTGCGCCACGGCAGGCTGGGCGATCTCCCCCAGATCAAATACTGCGAACGCGACGCCGGGCCCTATCTCACGGCCGGCGTGTTCCTGGCCCGCGAGCCGGACACCGGCGTGCCGAACATGTCGTTTTCCCGATCGATGATGGTGAGCGACACCGAGTTGCGCGTGCGGCTGGCGCCGCCCCACGATCTGACCAGATACCAGGCCAAGGCGGAGCAGCGCAATGCGCCGCTGGAGGTTGCCATCCTGCTGGGGCCGCCGCCGGAGGTGTTTCTCGCGGCCTGCGCGTCCGTTCCCTATGACGCCGACGAACTGGCCATCGCCGCGCAGATCCGTGGCGGACCGCTGCCGATGCGACCGTGCCGGTCCATCGATCTCCCAGTCCCGGCCGAGACGGAGATCGTCATCGAGGGGCGCATCCTCCCGAACGTGCGCCGGCCGGAGGGGCCATTCGGCGAATTTATGGGCTATTACGTCGGCGAGGGACTCAATCACGTGTTCGAGATCCTGGACGTGAGCTGGCGGCCGGAGGCCATGTTTCACGCCCTGCTGTGCGGATACGCGGAGGATCTGCGCGCCCTGGAGATCTCGTTTGCCAGCCGCGTCTACCGGCATCTGGTGGCGGATGTGCCCGGGGTCCTGGACGTAAGCTGCAATCCATCGCCGCTGCACACCATCGTCAAGATCCGGCCGCAATTCGAGGGCCACGCCGAGCAGGTGCTCCTGAAGGCGTTCTCCTCGCACCTGCAATACAACAAGGTGTGCATCGTCGTGGACGAGGACGTGGACATCCATGATTTCAATGACGTGTGGTGGGCGGTGATGACGCGCTGTCGCGTGGATCGCAAGGTCATGATCCTGCGCGACATCCCGGGCTTCTACCGCGACGAGGCCCGCGTGCACTGGGGCCGGCTCGGCATTGATGCCACGAAGCCATTCGGAAGGGAGAAAGAATTCGAACGCAAACGGATCCCGGGCGCGGCTGAGATCGATCTGCGCGAGTATTTTCAGAAGTAACGGCGCAACCGCAGATCAGGCGATTACGGGCTGCGCAGGATCTCCAGCACTGCCTCGGCAAGGCGGTTCTGCGTGGGTGGATGGTGACGCGCCAGACAGCCTTCAAGGCGCTGCCTGAGCAGGGCCGGGTCCAGTTGTCCCGCCGGACCGATCATGACGACTTTCGACTGTGGCGGCGTCGCTTCCCACGCCTCCCCCTTGGACAGTGACACCCTGCGGCCGACCATCTGCAGGATGACGCGCCGTTCCGGCACGCTGTCCAGGTGCAGGAAGCCTTTGGCCCGATAGATGAACAGCGGCAGGGATTTGAACAGGGCGTAGGTGGCGGTAAACGCCAGCGGCTCGGCCGCCGTCCAACTGAAGCTGTCGTGTGTGCGGCCATGATCATGCCCGTGGTCCGCGACGACGCGTTCCCCGGCAGTGCCGCGCCCGTTCACCGGCTTCCCCGGTCCAAAGAGAAACTCGCGGGGCACCCGGCCGTGGCTCACCTCGAGCACCCGGGCACCGGGCGAGACCGCGGTCAGCCAATTGCGGATGTCAGCGATCTGTCCTGGCGCGGCCCGGTCAATCTTGTTGATCACGACCAGGTCCGCCGCCTTGACCTGATCTTCGGCAAGGGCAGCATCCGTGCCCGCCAGCGACAGCACGTTCTCCGTGTCCACCAGCGTCACGATGGCATCCAGTTGCACGCGGGCCGCGAGCGCCGGCGAGACGACCAGACCCATGGCCGCGGCGCCCGGATCGGAGATACCGCTGGTTTCGATGATAACCTCGTCAGGCAGCGGTTCCCGTTCCAGCAGTTGCAGCAGGGCACGCACGAGATCGCCGCGGATGTTGCAACAGATGCAGCCGTTCGCGAGGCTGATGGTCTCGCCCTCAACGCGGGCGATGAGTTCGGCGTCAATGCTCAGCTCGCCGAAATCGTTGACCAGCACGGCCGTGCGCCGGCCGCCGCTTTCCCGCAGCAGGCGGTTAAGCAGCGTCGTTTTTCCGGCGCCGAGAAACCCGGAGACGATGGCGACAGGGATCTTGTTCATCGTTTTGCGGAGCGGGCCGCGCCGGCGCAAACGTGGCTGTTAGATTATTACTATTATTGTAAATTAAATTATTGATGATTAGAATCAGACGCTCATGGCATGCGATCTGATCATTCACGGCGGACAGGTGGTGACGCCCGAGGAGATCGTGCGCGCCGACATCGCCGTGGACAACGGAAAGATCCTGGCCATCGGCGATCGCCGCTACATGACCGGCGCGCGCCGGGAACTGGATGTGACCGGCCGCCACGTGCTGCCGGGTATCGTCGATCCGCACGCGCACCTCGGCTACATGAACACGCTGGAAGCGGTGGAGAGCGAAACCCGCGCTGCCGCCTGCGGCGGCGTCACCTGCCTCGGAGTTTATATCCTGGCGCTGAAGGAGGGGATCCTGCGCCAGTTCGAGCGGCTGAAAGGCGAATTCGAGGCCAGGAGTTTCGTAGACGGCTTCTGGCACCTGATGGTCATTGACACGCTGACCACCAACGAGATCCGGGACTGCCCGGAACAAATCGGCCTGACCTCGTTCAAGTTCAACATGGGCTACAAGGGCCCGCACGCGGATCTGATCGGGATCACGGCCACCGACGATGGCGCCGTGTACAAGGGCTTCCGCATGATCAGCGCCCTGGGCGCGCCCGCGCTCGCGGCCTGTCATACGGAAAACATTGACATTCACCTGATGCTGCGCGACGAGCTGATCGCCCAGGGCCGAAAGGACTTTCGCGTCTGGAACGATTCGCGGCCGCCGTTCGTGGAGGCGGAATGCATGCGCCGGGCGATCTTCCTGGCGAAGAGCGCCAACTGTCCGCTGTATATTCCGCACATCACCATCGGTGAAGGCGTGGACTTACTGGCGGAGGCGCACCGCGACGGCGTCAGCGTCACCGGCGAGACCTGCCCGCAATACCTGACGCACAACAACGAGGAGCCGGCGCCGATCTTTCTCAGTCATCCGGCGTGCGGCTGCGTCAATCCGCCGCTGCGGGACAAGGCCAGCAACCGGCGTCTGTGGGAGGGCATCGAGCGCGGCATCATCAGTTGCGTCGGTTCGGACCTGGCGCCGGCGACCCTGGCGATGAAGGGTGACAATATCTGGGAGGCGCCCATGGGCCTCGGCAACATCTCCGAGCTGCTGCTGCCGGTGATGCTGAGCGAGGGCGTCAACAAGGGCCGCATCAATCTGGAAAAGGTGACGGAAGTGTGCTCGGCAAATCCCGCCCGTGTGTTCGGCGTATTTCCGCGCAAGGGGAATCTCGAGATCGGCGCCGATGCCGACCTCGTCGTGGTGGACATGGACCGGAAAGTACGCGTCACGCCGCAGTCTCTGCACTCCATGTGCGACTGGACCATCTACGACGGCTGGGAGTTTACCGGCTGGCCCACGCACACGATCCTGGGCGGCAACGTCGTCGTGGAAAACAGCGTGCCGCTGCCGCGCCGCACCGGCCAGGGCCGTTACGTGCCGCGCGCGACGCTGGGCGCGTAACATTGCCCATGATCCCCGAGCGTTACAATGGCTATGAGACCTCCGTCACCCTCGGTTGCGCCAACTTCGCGCCGGTCTGGGGCGACAAGCCGCGCAACCTCGACAAGATCAAGTCCATGGTGGAGGAGGCCGCGCGCCTGGGCATCCATATTCTGGCCTTTCCGGAGCTGGCGCTCAGCGGGTATGAATCCGACCCGGAGTTTGTCATGCACGGTGCGCTGGCGGAAACCATTCCCGGGCCCGCCACCGAGGAGATCGCGGCGCTGGCGCGGCGTCACAACATGTACGTCACCTTCGGCATGCCGGAACGGGATCGCGAGCGGCCGGAGCGTCTGTACATTGCCAATCCGCTCCTCGGGCCCGATGGCCTGGTGGGCACTTATCGCAAGATCCACATCGGGCCGCCGCCCCTGTTTACCGAAACGCGCACCTTTACCGGCGGTACGGCTGTCCCGGTGTTCGAGACCCGTTTTGGGCCCGTCGGCATCCAGATCTGCGCCGATTTCTGGGTGTTTCCGGAACTGTCCCGCATCCTCATGCTGAAAGGCGCGCGCATCATCGTAAATTGCAGCGGCAGCGCCTCGGCGCCCGACCGTCCCTATTATCTGCGCCAGCAAACCGGCGCCCGGGCGACGGAGAACCTGGTGTACACGGCCACGGCCAACCTGACGGGCCGGGAGCGGAGCAAGAGCTATTACGGGCACAGCACCATCGCCGGACCGGACTACCCGCGTTTCGTGCGCATTTTTGCCGAAGCCGGGGAGGAGGAGGAAATCATCAGCGCCAGCCTGAACTTCCACGCGCTGCACCGTTTCCGCGAATTGATCCGCCTGCCGGAAATAAGGCGTGGCGATGTAATCAACCGCGAATTCGCGGAACTCGAGTCCGCAAGGAATTAGCCGGGTGCCGCAGATCACGAAAGAGCTGACCGTGAATGCGCCCATTGACGCCGCGTGGGCGCTGGTGAGCGACATGGAGCGATTCAGCCTGTGCATCCCCGGCTGCAAGGAGGTGCGTAAAATCTCGGACACGGAGTTCGACTGGGTCATGGAAACGAAGGTGCTGCACACCACGCGCAAGGTCACGGCGCGGACGCGGGCGGAGGTGATGCGGGCGCCGAACCACTCGGAGTTCGCCGGCGAGGGGCGCCTGTTCGAGCGTTCCAATCATTACAAGCTGACCATCCGCGGCACGACCGACCTCGAGGCTCTGGCCACGGGCACGCGCATCGTTTTCAGCGGCGACGTGAGGGCGAGCGGCGTGGGCGGCGCGATCATAGACAAGGTGGCGTCCGGACAACTGGACGAGCTGTTCGACGAATTCGGCAAGAACGTGCGCGCCGCCCTCGGGGATCAGGGCGGGCCGCCCGAGACCGCCGCGGATGCATCCACGCCCACGGCCGGCGCCGGTCGGTGGCGAAGGTGGTGGCTGGCCGCGGCGTTGCTGGCCATGATCGTCGCCCTGGCAGTGGCACTGATCTGACAATTGCCCGACAAAGGAGCCGGGAGTCGAACCATGGAATATTACAGCCCCACTGATCTGAAGGAGGCGTACGCGCTGCTCGGCAGGTACGGCGCCTCGGCCATTCCCGTTGCCGGCAGCACCTTCTTCATGGGACACCGCGAAGAGCTGTTCGACGAAGTCGAGGCGGTGGTGGACATCAAGCGCCTGGGACTGAGCTACCTCAGGCTGGAAGGCGGGCGGCTGAAAATCGGCGCCACCACGACCCTGGCCGGGATCCAGAAATCCGAGCTGACCGCCCGAGGCGTATTCCGGATTTTCGCCGACACCGTCAGCGAACTGAACATCAAGGAAGTGCGCAACATGGCCACCATCGGCGGCGAAGTGTGCATCGCCGGCGAGGTGGACATGCCGACGACCCTGCTGGCCTACGACGCGGACATCGTCATCGGCAGCAGCAAGGGCACCCGCGTTCTGTCCATGCAGAAATTCCATCGCGGCTACCTCAACAATGCGCTGGAGACGGGCGAAATCGTGATCGAAGTGCAGGTGCCGCAGCCCAGGAACGGCACCGGCGGCGGTTTCGGCAAGTTCGAACGCACGGCCGCCGACCTGCCCATCGTCAACGCCTGTGTGCGCATGGCCCTGGGGAAGAACGGGGTCGCGGACGAAGTCGCCATCGCCGTGGGTGCCGCCACCGCCGCCGGCGTCCCGGTACGGGTCGCGGCCGCGGAAAAGGCGGTAACTGGGAAGAAGGTGGACGACGCGCTGATCGCAGAGGCCGCCGAGGCTGCCGGCGCCATAGACTGCGTGGATGACTTTCGCGCGTCGGCAAGACTGCGCAGCCGCTGGGTGCGCTGCGCCGTCGAGGACGCCATGAAAAAAGCCGTGGCCCATGCGCGAACGGGAGACTGACCGTGAAGGCAATCACACTCAACATCAACGGCGAGAAATGCAGGGTGCAGGCGCGGCCGCACTGGTCGCTGGCCTATACCATCCGCGAGAAGGTCGGGCTGACCGGCACGAAGACCGGATGCGAGATGGGTACCTGCGGTTCCTGCACCGTGTTGCTCGACGGCCAGCCGATCTTCTCCTGTTTGAAAATGGCCGTGGACGCCGAAGGGCACGAGATCACGACCATCGAGGGACTGGAGAAAGACGGCAAGCTGCATCCCCTGCAACAGGCGTTCATTGAAGATCACGGCATGCAGTGCGGATTCTGCACGCCGGGAATGATCGTCGCGGGCAGGGCGTTGCTGGATGAAAATCCGAGACCCAGCGAACAGCAGGTGCGCGAGGCCATCGCCGGCCACCTGTGCCGCTGTGGCACGTATGCGCGCATCGTCCGCTCCATTTTGCACGCGGCAGAGATGTCGCAGAATCGCTGAGAGGTAAACCGCCATGACCACCGAAACCACCGTTGTCGGCAAGAGCCTGCCCCTGATTGACGGCTATGAAAAAGTGACGGGCAAGCTGAAATACGCCGGGGATCTGCCTGCGCTGCAACGCATGCACCACGCCAAAGTGCTGCGCAGTCCCTATGCCCACGCCCGCATCAAGCATCTGGACACCGGCCGCGCCGAGGCGCTGGACGGCGTGAGCGCGGTGCTCACCTATCGCGATCCGATCATCGGCACCAAACGCACCTGCGGCCAGGTCTGGACCGATCCCAGCTTCAACTTCCGGGGTCCGCTGATCTCCGACGAGGTCTGTTTCGTCGGTGATGAAGTCGCCGCAGTATCCGCGGTGGACGAGGACACGGCCAAGGAGGCGCTGCGCCTCATTGATGTGGATTTCGAGGAACTGCCCGCGGTGTTTGACATGGAGGAGGCCATGAAGCCCGGCGCGCCCCGCGTGCGCCCGTGGGGCAAGAACTACCTGGATTCCTCGCTGTTCGCCTGGGGCGACATCGAGCAGGGCTTCAAGAAAGCGGATTACATCATCGAGAACCGTACCACCATGGGCAACCAGCAGCATGCCCCGCTGGACCGCAACGCCTGCATCGCGCACTGGGACAGCGAACAGCACCTGACCATATGGACCTCCACGCAGGCGCTGTTCTGGCTGCGCGACGCGATTTGCGAATTTTTCGAACTCTCGCCGCGCCAGGTCCGCGTGCACAGCACGCCCACCGGCGGTTCATTCGGTCTGTGGTGGGCAAACAACTTCATGTTCATCGCGAGAGCGCTGGCGCGCAAGGCCAGGCGGCCGGTGCGTTTCTCGCTGACCCGCGACGAAGTGCAGACCACGGTGAAGCGCCGCGAGCGCCCGATTACCGATATCAGGCTGGGCGTCAAAAAGGACGGCACGCTGGTCGCGCAGTCGCACCGGCACCTGCTGGACAACGGCGCCTACGGCAACAAGTTCGATCCCTACCAGTCGGTGGCCGATCTGTACACCACGGAGCACGGCCGCACCGAATTCATCGGCGTGTCCACCAACCTGCTCACCGCGGGCTGCATGCGCGGCGTCGGCGATCTGACTCTCGCCTTCGCCATCGAGCAGGCCATCGATCTCGCCGCAGAGAAGGTCAACATGGACCCGGTGGAATTCCGGCTTAAAAATGTCTGGAAGACAGGTGACATCCTGCACACCTCGCAGGAAGTCGTGTTCGCCAAGCTCATGTTCAACAAGGAACCGGAGATCCGGCTCACCAGCTCCGGCATGCACGAATGCCTGCGCAAGGGCGCCGAGCTCATCGGCTGGAAGGACAAGTGGAAAGGCTGGAATGAGCCGTCCGCGGTGGACGGAAGCAGACGGCGCGGTGTCGGCTGCGCGCTCTCGACACACATCAGCGGCCTGCCGTTCTTCGGTTACAACGGCATCGTCATCAAGGTCAATTCGGACGGCACCATGGCGCTGACCACCGGCATCGGCCGCATGGGCCAGGGGGGCGACACGACCCAGGCCATGGTGGCGGCCGAGGTGCTGGGCGTGAAGCTGGAGGACATCAACGTCATTGACGGCGATTCGGAGGTCTGTCCCCACACCATGGTCACCTACGGCAGCAACGGCATGCACATGGTCGCGCGCGCCACGCGCGCCGCCGCCGAGGACGCCAAACGGCAGATCCTGGATCTCGCCGCGGACGCGCTGGAGGCCAACGCCGAGGACCTGGAGATCAGGGATCGGCGCATATTCGTCAAGGGCAGTCCCGACACCGGCATCGGCCTCAAGGAATTGATGAGCAAGCCCATCTACGAGTACCTGGCCTCGCCCGAGATCATCGGCCGCGCCTCCCAGGGCGTGGACTTCACCAAGTCCGGCAAGATGATGATTGCGGACTTCTGCGAGGCGGAAGTGGATACGCGCACCTGTCAGGTGAAGATCGTCAAGTTTGTGGCGGTGCACGACAGCGGTACCATCGTCAACCCGGCGGTGTGCGAGAACCAGGTGGCCGGCGGCATGTACCAGTCGCTGGGCTTCTGTTTCACCGAACACCTGGTGTTTGACGACGAGACCGGCGCCATCCTGAATCCAAATTTCATGGACTATAAGCTCGTCGGACCCATGGACATGCCGGATCCGATCATCCACTTCGTGCAGGTGTACGATCAGGACGGGCCGTTCGGGGCCAAGGGTATCGGCGAAGGCGTCACCTGCGCGGTGCCCGCGGCGGTGGCAGCGGCGGTGCGCAATGCCATCGGCGTCTGGATCAATCCGCCGATCACACCGGACAAGGTCATGGCGGCGCTGCACAGGGGCTGAGGCGAGGTTCGGAACAGGCTACGGGGGGCGGCATGCAACAGGGAATCACGGATCATTCGCGATCGAACGAGGGCAGAATGCGCAACAACATGACGGGCAGGAAAACTTCGGGAGCGCGGCGCCAGTACGCCAACGACCTGGAGCAGGCGGCGGAGACCCTGCGCGCCGACATCCAGCAGGGACGGTTCGTGCCCGGCCAACGCCTGATCGAGGCCGATCTCATGGAGCACCTCCGGGTCACGCGCGGGCGCGTGCGCGAGGTGTTCAAGCGGCTGGAGGCTGAAGACCTCATTCAGATCGACAAGAACCGGGGCGCCTCGGTGCGGCGCGTCACGCGCGAAGAAGTGCGCGATATAACGGAAGTTCTCGAGGACATCTCCATCCTGATGATCAGGAAGGCCGCCAGGCGCATTGACCGGAACGGCAACCGCCAGATGCTGGAAGAATCCCTGGCGGCGGCGCAGAAATTCCGCAATTCCGCCGCCTCGTTCATGAAGGTGCAGGCGTTCATGGACGAGAACGCGCGCTTCTGGGGTTCACTGTCCGCAGCCGCCGGCAACCCGGTGCTGTCGGAGATCCGCTGGCGCCTGCAATCGCGGCTGTTTCGCCTCGCCATGGAGGGACTGACTGTGAACGCCAACTGGAACAAGTGGATCACTCACCATGAAGAGATCATCGCCCATCTGCTGGACGGCCAGGTGGCCAAGGCGGTGCGCGAGGCCGAGGAGTCCATGTCCGATGTCTGGGAGGCGATTCTGAGCCTTCCCGACAGCGCATTCGGAAAATAGCGGCGGCGGACTTTCCGCTGCGCGCTTAACGCACACCGGACGCCTTCCGGATCGTTGGGGTTACAGGACACCCATGGTCGGGCCGGATTACTGCCAACGGTGACGCAGATGCAGCGGCGGTTTGAACTCGTCATCGGCGCGCCGCACCGGTTGCGGCAGGTGGCTGATTCTCGCGGCTTGCGCTGCGGGGGCTCGCTGCAGCGCGCAGGCTCTACGCCCGCGCCAACGACTAGGCGTTTCCCCTTTTCCTCCCGGTCTTCATCCCCGGCATTGGTCACCGGGCGGGCGGGTATTCTCTGCGCGACAATCCGTCATTATCACTACACCGGGATCCCCCCGGCCGGGCGACTGTTTCAGGCTCAGAAGTTGCGATGTGCGCCAATTACTGACTTCCACAGCACGCAACACAGGGCGTAATCTATGAACAAATGAAGGATGTCCTGATGTCAGTTTCCGAATTGGGCAATGTCGCATTGAGGAAAATCATTATCATCCGTCGAAATGGAATCCGGAGGCAACCGTGCGCCGAAAGATGCCGGGGCTCAGCTTAAGAATGGAGCAATTACGTTGTTTGTATTCTGTTGCATATGCTTCGGACAACGGCAGGGCCTTCAATGTATCCCACTTATCAACACACGAGTGAAAAACGTAGCGTGACCTTTTCAGCCTGCTAGACTCTGTGACTGGGACCGGCGGCTGCAATGTTACGTCAGCGTGGTCCGGGGGGTACGAAGTCAGATGGCGGAGCTCTCCACGAGACGGGAAGGGGCGGAGATTCCCGGAATTCAAGAATGTCTCGCCAAGATCCTCCGAAGCCCGATATTCTCGCAATCGGAACGCCAGCAACGTTTCCTCCGTTTCGTTGTCAACGAGACCCTGAGCGGATGTGTCGATCGCCTTAAAGGTTATACCATTGGCGTCGAAGTTTTCGATCGAGCCTCGGATTTTGACCCGACGGTGGACGCCATCGTACGCGTGCAAGCCATTCTGCTGCGCGCCAAGCTCCGTGAATACTATGAAAGAGAGGGTCGCCATGATCCGATCCGTTTCGAGCTACCCAAGGGCGGCTACGCTGTTCGCTTTGTCTCTCTAGATCGACCTGCACCGCAATGGGGGCCGACTCAGCTCGAATCCACAAACCCCATCGAAGTCGCCCCTGCCGTCACGCCGAGGGTCGAGGGCAAACCCGCACTCGCGGTTTTGCCGTTCACAAACCTCAGCCCGCACGGGGAGTACGGATATTTTGCCGATGGCGTCACGGACAACCTAATCACCGAGATCTCGAAACTGCAAGGACTGCTGGTGATCTCCCGGCAGTCGTCGTTCTTGTACAGAAATGTATCCAAACGCGCTGAAGAGATTGCTCGAGAACTTGGTGTGAAATACCTCCTGGAGGGGAGCGTACAGCGCTCGGGTGATTGCATACGCATCAATGTTCAGTTGGTGGAAGCAGCCTCCGGCACCTATTGCTGGGCGGAAAAATATGACAGCCGGCTTAGCGACCTCTTCGCCGTTCAGGATGACGTCACGCGCCGGGTTGGCGCGGCATTAAAAGTAAGAATTAAGCGCACCAAGGATTCGTGCCCGGGTCACGAGGGGACTGTCAGCGCCGAGGCGCATGACGCCTTATTGCAGGGTCTGGAACGCTTCTGGACGTTTACGCCGGAAGGAACCTTGGAAGCATATCAACATTTCACACACGCCGTGCATCTGGATCCCGACTACGCCGCAGGCCACGCTTGGCGTGCCCGGACGCTGCTGTTCCGATGGATCATGATGTGGGAACCCGATTCCGAGGCCGTTGATCGAGCTCACGCGGGGGCGTGCCGGGCGGTGGACATCGACCCGCAAATGCCCTTTGCACACGCAGTGCTGGGTTGGACGGCACTCTGGCGCAAGCAAGGAGACGAGGCCATCGATGCCGGCCGTCGTGCGGTCGGGCTCGATCCGAACAACGCCGATGCCCACCTTTTTCTTTCGTTCAGCCTGACTGCAGCGGGACGCCCAAGCGAGGGTCTGCACTATATCGAGATGGGGAGACGTTTAAACCCGTACCCTTCCGCTGTCTATCAGCTGTCGCTAGGGCTGTGCCACCTCGCACTGAAGGAATACGAACAAGCCATTGGCGCTCTCAAACGCGGCACGGAAATCAACGATGTCTTCATGCCGAACCACGTCTGGCTATGCATCCTGTATACACAGCTTGGTCGCGATGACGAGGCAAGTGTCGAGCGTGACAAGGTTTTGGCCCTCAGCGGCGGCCGCAAGCCACCTACCCGGAGTATGGAACTCTGGCTGGATGAGGACTTGCGGTGCCAAACGCATAGATTGCTGCAACTCGCCGGCCTGGAATAGCGACGACGTTGATATTATGGCGCGCCGCAATCCAGCCCCGACATATTATTTCAGTCTCGTCTCTCTCACGATCTTGGCGTCGTATCCGTCACAGTCAGATAGACCATGGTCTGATTGAGGAGCTGGTAGGCGATCTCCCCGAAAGTCATGGGGCCGGGGCTACCTGCGATCTTGCGTCCCTCGAGCTCCATGTGGAGGTAATTTAGTATGCAGTTGCAGGAAAAGACCACCTCGGCACCGTCGAATTCGGGGAGCGCCGATTGGAATGCCGCGACATAGTCCACAAGGGGGGCGGCAAGTCGGTATTTGACCCCCTGAAAGACGGGCGCATAAAAGGTCGCCCTGCCGTCCCTCGTGTCCAGGTTCTGGAAGGAAACATTAATCTTTCTGATCTTCGCACCAGGGTAGTCACCGATTAGTGGTAAACGCGTGTCGGCCTTCACTTCCTGCAGATACTCGACGATATTTCGCTGCTCCCCGTTGACCAGACATTCTGTGGCCGAGAATCCCGTGGCCGGGAATTCGAGAATTCCGCCGCTGCCCTCCTGAAACGGGTTCACGACTCCCACACCTGCCCCCTTTCCGGGTGACAGGTGAACCAGCATCGCAACAGCGCAGTTGGAATAGGTCTTGCCGCTCTCTCCGTCGAAGGCCAGCGCACGGCCAGTTCCGAGCTCCGACAGGTGCACGCCGGTCACCCAACCCACAATGATGCGCCTGAACATGCCTTGATAAGTAGGCGCGCGTTCCGCGTAGCCGAGATGGACGTCACTGCCCGATGGGACAAGAAGCATTGCGAAACCGTGTTCCGGTGTGTCGGTCGCTATCGTATGGATGTTGGCCGCGTCGTAGACCTTGTGCTCGAGACCTGCAACGAATTGCGCTGGAAATTCGGTCACGAACAATTGCTCGCGCGTGGACACACCTCCATCGGCCGCCATGAAGTAATGGATGGTACCGCCGACCCAGCGGCCCCTTGGCAGCTTGCGCAACAGTGCTTCGTCCCCGGAAATCCACAACACTTCTCCCGCTTTGATGAGCGCTGCCGCCTCTTCCATAGAGAGCAGGCCCCGTACCGCCGCCTCTGGCTCAGTTACTGTCTGTTGCATTGTTGGATCCCCCGTTATCTGCGTCTTGTGAGATACCGTACGCCCTAACGGGTCGACAGCGGGATGACCCCGCTTTGCCGTGACCCGTTGCGTCATTGAGCGTAAGTCTTGGCTCAATGGTTACAAGAGTAGGAAACTTGCGCGGACAAGGGGAGTTCATAACGGTTATTTACAGTGCCGACATTGATAACCTATTAACGGGACAGCGATCGGCTAAGGAAGGTCTGATTAACCGCTTGTAATAGAGATCTTCTTCGCGGCGATCATGTAAATGGGTCCAGTGGCGAGTACAGCGGCGGTGTTCGGGGGCGAATGCGGCGCGCCGGTTGCACTGCTGCTGCCCATGTTTCAACTCCCGGACACACTACCCTTGTGCGCGCAACAGGCGTCGCCTGACCATGCACAGATTTGCCAGCGCGCAGGCCACCTCCAGCCGGTGCAGATAGCCGTTCACAGTACACACCGCCTGAAGGGGCGGCCGCGGCAAGAATAGAAGGAGGTGTGGCCCGGAATGAACTTCCAGCAAAGATAAAAATGGACGTAGATTATTTGCGGTAGAAATTAGGGTACCTGTACTAGCATTCGTCCTTCGGAGTGACCCTGCGGGTTCCTCACGCAGGGTGTCTGGTTTGCAGCATTGGGTGAAGTCAGACTTACCGATGGACTTTCATCCCAAAGCCCCGGCCATTTTTGCGCCGAGGAAGGTCACGGATTACCTGCTTTCAAGCACTCATCCCATTGGCCGCTTCAAATCTGCCTTTTTCCGGTCTCTCGGCTATTCGGCAGAGGCGCCAAAGGTCCTTGAACGGGACCTTGTTGCGCTGCTGAAAAGCGACTTTCATCCGGCGGAGGCGACAGAATTCGGTCAAAAGTATGTATCGCGCGGACAACTTCAGGGTCCAAACGGCCGCGCAGGCCGGGTTCTGGTCATCTGGATTATACTAGCTGGTGAAACTGCGCCACGTTTTGTAACCGCTTACCCCGAGGAATAGAAGATGACGTACCGAGAACTCGATACAGTCGTGGTTACCGAAGACGTCCCGGCCCACGATTTGAAGAAGGGAGACGTAGGTGCAGTGGTGCACGTGTATTCGCCCCTGGCCATCGAACTGGAGTTTGTAACTGCCACCGGTAGCACGCGGGCAGTGGTAACGCTGCGCACAGATTGCGTGCGGCCGGCAGGTCGCAAGGACCTTCTTGCGGTTCGGCAATTGGACGCGGCCTGACAACCACATTCGGGTGATTTAGTGCACCAGTAGTTGGCCGAACTCGAGATGCTCTTCACCGGATTCGGAGTTTCGCCATCTCGCCGTCAGCCTGTCCCGCTGCCGCCTTTTTGATCGCCGCGCGGATGCGCTGGTAAGTACCGCAACGGCACAGGTTGCCGGCCATCGCCGCATCGATCTCGGCATCCGAAGGGTTCGGATTCTCCGCAAGCAGCGCCGCGGCCGACATGATCTGGCCCGACTGGCAGTACCCGCATTGCGGTACGGAGATTTCCTGCCATGCGGCCTGCACCGGGTGGGAGCCGTCGGCGCTGAGTCCTTCGATCGTGGTGACCTTCTTTCCCTCGACGGCCCGCAGCGGCGTGACGCAGGAACGCACCGCTGCGCCGTCCACGTGCACGGTGCAGGCGCCGCACTGCGCAATACCGCAGCCGAACTTGGTTCCCGTCAACCCGAGATGATCGCGCAGCACCCAGAGCAACGGCGTCTCCGGCTCCACGTTGAGTCCGACCACGTTCCCGTTTATGGTCAGTTTCGTCATTGCGCGCGCACCGGGACCCTATGCCAGGGCCTGCATGACCCGGTCCGGCGTCAGCGGAATGTGACGCAGCCGTTTTCCGGTCAGCGCCGCGAAGGCATTGCCGATCGCCGCGGCCACGACCACGGTTCCGATCTCGCCGACGCTGGTCGGGTGAGCTTCGTTCCTGATCAACTGCACATGGATCGCCGGCGCATCGGGCAGGCGCATCACCGGGTACTCATGAAAATTGGTCTGCTGCGCCACGCCGTTTTTTATCGTGATGTGCTCGGTGAGTACGTTGCTGAGACCGAATACTGCGCCGCCCTCGAGCTGCGCGCGCAGGTTGTCCGGCTGGATCACGAGACCGGCATCCACCGCGATCCAGACATTGTGCGGCACGATTTTCCCGGACTTGCCTTCGACCGAGACCTCGAGCATGCAGGCGATCATGCTGTCGCCGTGATGGGAATAGGCCATGCCCAGCGCGCGCCCGTCCCGCGGTTTTCCCCAGGATGCCATCTCGGCTGCGGTTTCCAGCACCTTCTGCGCCCGCTCCGAGCGGTGCAGCAACTTGAGACGCAGCGACAGCGGATCGGGGCCGGTTTCGGCCGCGAGTTCGTCCAGAAACGATTCGATTGCGAATTTGTTTGCCACCGACCCGACTCCGCGCATCGCATACACACGCATGCCGGTTTCCACTTCCAGGTACTCGGCCAGCCGGTTCGGGAGATCGTAGCAATACGGCAACGGCGTGCCATCCTGTCCCTGGTGTTCCGCGCCATGCATGCCGATGACGGGGGCGCCCTGCCAGGCGTCAAACAGCAGCGGTTCGAAGCGCCGGATCGGATCCTCGCAGGCCACGCGATGGTGCCAGGCGCCGATCCCGCCGCGCTCATCCAGCGCCGCGCGCAGCAGGTGCGCGGACATCGGCCGGAAGTAGTCTCCCTGCATGTCATCTTCGCGGGTCCAGATCACCTTGACCGGTTTTTTCAGCATCTTCGCAAGCCAGGCGGCGTCCTCGACAAAATCCATCCCGTAGATGGAGCGGCGGCCGAATCCGCCTCCGATCAGCATGCGGTGTACTGTGACCCGCTCCGGGGCCACGCCGGTGATCTTTGCAACCGTGTCCAGCGTGTAAGCCGGCGCCTGCGTGCCCGCCCACACCTCCGCGCTGCTGCCGTCCCCGGAGACGGACACCACGGCGCTGAGCGGCTCGATGGCGGCGTGGTACATGTAATCGCTGCGATACTCGCGCTCGAAAATTTCCGGGGCGGCGGCGAACAGCGGGCCAATGTCGCCTTGCGCGTCCCACGGCAGTCCCGGCGTGGACAGATCGCGCGCCGCGGCGACGTTGACGTCCAAGGCCTTGTCGCTGTCGTAGTCATTGGCCGGACCCACCCGCTCCCAGTCAACGCGCAGTTTGCGGCGCGCGTTCAATGCCTCGTAGCTGCTGCGCGCGACAACGGCAACCTGGTGTTTGCCCCGGTGGATACCGAGGACGCCCGGCGCCCCGGCAGCCTGGGTATCGTCTACCGACTTTATCCGGGCGTCGGCGATCGGCGCGCGCGCCACCGATGCATGCACCATGTCCGGCACCTGCACGTCAATGCTGTATTGCAGCCCGCCGTGGATCTTGCCGGCGAGATCCTTGCGGAATACATCCGTGCCGATGAGCCGGAATTGCGAAGGTTTCTTGAGTTCTTCCGGCGCCACCCGCGGCATCTCTGCCGGCAATTTCGCGAACGCCGCGATTTCGCCGTAGCCGAGTCTGCGTCCCGATTTCCCGTGGATCACCACACTCGGCTCCGTGCGCAGCTCACTGAGTGGAACCTGCCAGCGCTCCGCGGCGTTCTGGATCAGCACGCGCCGCGCGCCGGCGCCGAATTCGCGCAACCGGTCGAAATAGATGTTCACAGAGCGGGTCGCGACGGTGAAAATCATGTTGAGAAACGCCGGGTCGCCGTACACCTCGCCGATCGGCGGCGAGGGCTCCAGGCGCACGTCGTCCCAGCTCGCATCGAGTTCCTCCGCGACAATCACCGGCAACGCGGTCATCACGCCCTGGCCCATCTCGGCGGCCGGATAGTAGATGCGGATGGCGCCGTCCGTGGCGATGTGTACGTAGGCGTTCAGTTCCAGACCTCGCGCCGGCGCAAGGCGAACCGCCGCGCCCGCCTTGGGCGAAAGTTGCAGCAGGCTGCCCAACGCCAGGCCGAAGGTCAGACCGGTACTTTGTTTGAGAAATCGCCTGCGAGCCTGTCCGGGGGCCGAAAGGGTCGTCGCGGCGCGTGCCGGTGAGGGAAGTGCCTTCAAGAAAATGGGGCCGGAGCGGGTTTGAATGCGGGCGCGAATGCGGTATGGTTAGATTATAAATAATCTTATCAATGAAAACACTAACAAACCGGGTACAGAGGAGGGAGGAGGCAATGACCCAGGCTCAGAAGAAGACATCCCCGGCGCCGCAGCGCGGCGCGACCACCACCAATCATCCGGACAAGGTCCCCGCGGACCTTTCCGACTACATGGCCCTGCTGGAAAAGGAGGGCGAACTGGTGCGCGTCCCGGACGCCGTGGACCCGCGCAATTTCGAGTTGTCTTCGATGGTGCAGCTCATGGAGAACGGCCCGAACAAGGCCGTCCTGTTCGAGAACGTGAAAGGATTCCGGGACATGCCGGTGGTGGCGAACCTGTACGGCAGCGTGCACCGGGCGGCGCTGGCGCTCGGCATCGAGCCCAGTGCGCAGCAGATCGAACAATACAAGGATGACCCGCGCGGCAGTCCCGGCAGCACCGCCGGCATGTCGGGCCGCAAGTTCAATGCCTTCGCCATGGACGCCCGCTCCCGGGCCGAACTGATCCTAATCAAGGAACTGCTGCTGGAGGCCGATCAACGCGCCCATGCCAAAGAATGCCCCTATGTCATTGTCAACTCCGGTCCCTGCCAGGAAGTGGTCATCACGGAAAACCTGGATCTGCTGAAGATGCTGCCCGTGGTCTGGCACCTGAAGCAGGACGCGAGCCCGTACATCACGCCCGCCGGCTGCGTGCAGAAGGATCCCGAGAACGGCATCCTGAACATCGGCGTGCGCCGCCACATGGTGTGCCCGGAACGCTACGGGCCGAAGCGCATGGGCGTGCAGATCGGCACGCAGACGCCGGGAGGCAAGATCCTGCAGAAATGGCACGAGCAGGGGAAGGCGTGCCCGATGGCGCTCTGTCTCGGCACCGATCCGGCCACGGCGATCCTGTCCACCTATTCCTCGCCGCACTACTGGATGGATCCGCCCTACAGCGAGTTCGACATGACCGGCGTCATCCGTGGCAAGCCGCTGGAACTGGTGAAGTGCAAGACCATTGATGTGGAGGTTCCCGCCAACTCTGCCATTGTCATTGAGGGATTCTGCCCGCCGCCGCCCGACAACAAGATTGACGAAGGTCCGATGATGGAGTTCACCGACTACTCTGGAACCGTCGTGGAGGCAATTCCCTACATGGAAGTCACCGCGATCACGATGCGCCGGAACCCGGTGTTTCACACCACTATGTCCGGCAATTCGGAGGAACATCGGGTCGGTTGCATCTGGGCCTTCTTTGGCTACGAACAGATGGCGCTGGCGCTGATCCGCAAGCAGTTCCATCACGTCAAGGACATCGGCATCATGGCCGGGTCCCATGGTTTCCACGCCGTTGTTTCGCTGAAGAAGACCTATGAGGGCGAGGATCGGCAGGTGCTGAACTACCTGCTGTCCACGCAGTATTTCAAGTATGTCACCGTCGTGGACGACGACGTCGACCCGCATAACAGTGAGCAGGTGGAATGGGCGAAGGCCTGCCGTGCCGGCCGCACGCCGGACGACTTCGTCGTGTTTCCGAAACTGCCGACCTGGGAAATGGACCCCGAAATTGACAAGCACTGGCAGGTCGCGAAGCTCGGCATCCTCGCGACCCGCGCCATTGATCAGACGTACGAAGTGCCGGCGCCGGATCGTCAGGTCATGGAACGCATGCGGCCGGTGTTCGAGAAGTACCTCATCAAATAATACTTCGTTTCAGCGGAGCTTTACCGAATTCTTCCGGCACAAGTTCTCCAGTGCCCGCACTCGCGGCCGATGCGCAGGGGTCAGCACGTCATTGAAGCGCGGCCGCGCACGGCAATCATGACGCGTGCCTGGGCGGTTTTGTCCACTTGCGCATGGCGTGCACATAACTAATAGTGTGTTGTTCGCGGAAGTTATGACCTTCGAGGACTGCAAGGTCCGACGGCGCCGTGTGTACTATTGCGATCCCGACGCAGAAATACCCGGTCTCCGGAAGCTCCCCTCCAGACTCCGCCGTACCCCGGCGCGAATTTTCTGTATACTGTATACAAAAACCAGACTGCCTGCCCATGCGCCCCAACGACCTATCCACGCTTTTGCCGTCCGTCGTGGCCTTTCTGGGCGCGACACCGGGGCTGCTCATCGACGGCCGGCGCGTGCCCGCCGCGTCCGGTCGCACCTTCACCGTAACGGACCCGTCATCGGGCCGTGAGATCAGCCGTGTGCCCGAGGGCGGTGCGGAGGACGTCGACCGCGCCGTGGCGGCGGCGCGCCGGGCATTCCGTGACGGGCCGTGGCGGGAGTTTCGCGCCACGGAACGCGAGCGGCGCCTGCTGAAGCTCGCGGACCTGCTGGAACGCCACGGTGATGAGTTCGCGCAGATCGAGAGCGTGAACAGCGGCCGCACGCTCGTGAACACGAAGCTCTTCGACGTCGATTTGTCCGTGGATTACCTGCGCTACATGGCGGGCTGGGCCACGAAGATCCACGGCGAAACCGCGGACCTGACCGTGCCATACCTGCCCGACAACCACTTCTTCGGCATGACGTTGCGAGAACCAGTCGGTGTCGTCGGCGCCATCACGCCCTGGAACGTGCCCCTCGGCCAGGCTATCTGGAAGCTGGCGCCGGCGCTGGCCACCGGCTGTACCATCGTGCTCAAGCCCGCCGAGCAGACGCCGCTGACGGCGTTGCGCTTCGCCGATTTGATCGAGGAGGCGGATTTTCCGCCCGGCGTCGTCAACATCGTCACGGGGTTTGGCGAGACCGCGGGCGCGGCGCTTGTAGAGCATCCGCGCGTGGACAAGATCTCCTTCACCGGTTCCACGGAAGTGGGCCGGCGCATCGGCGCCCAGGCCGCGGCGGCGTTCAAGCGCTTCACGCTGGAGCTGGGCGGCAAGTCGCCGGTGGTCGTGCTGGCGGATGCAGATCTGCGCGAGGCGATTCCCGGCGCCGCATGGGCCATCTTCGGCAATCATGGCCAGAACTGCTGCGCCGGCTCGCGGCTTCTGGTTCATGCCAGCCTGTACGACGAGATCCTTGCCGGTGTCGCGGAAATCGCGCGCAAAATCCGCCTCGGCCCGGGTCTCGATCCCGTCACGGAAATGGGCCCGCTGGTGTCGCGCGCGCAGCAGGAGCACGTCATGTCCTACATCCGCTCCGCCGTCTCCGCGGGCGCGCGCGTGCTGGCCGGCGGAAATGCCGTGCCAGGACCCGGTTGTTACGTCCAACCGACCGTGATCACCGATACGACGCCGGATATGGCCGCCGTGCGCGAGGAGATCTTCGGCCCAGTGCTGTGCGCGATGAGGTTTGACACCGAGGCAGAGGCCCTGGCCCGCGCCAACGACACGCAGTTCGGGCTCGGCGCCAGCATCTGGACGCGGGACGTTTCAAAGGCGCACCATTTCATACGCAGGCTCAACGCCGGGACGGTCTGGGTAAACACCCATAACGTTTTGGATCTTGGCCTGCCGTTCGGCGGATTCAAGCATTCGGGCATGGGACATGAACTGGGCCAGGAAGCCATTCACCATCACACGCTGCTCAAGTCAGCGGTGATCAAACTGGGCTGAAGGGGGCTGACCCATGCCGGTGCGTGTGGGGTTGGGCTGGTGCGTGATGCTGCTGCTGGGCGCGGGCCCTGTGGCGGCCGGCGACGCCTTGCACCAGGAGGACATCATCGGCAAGGTGAAACGGCTTCCCTCCGCGCCTGCGCCCCACTGGATCTGGGTCAATGACGCGGCGCTGAGCTCCATGCCTGACGGCCGGGCCATGCTCGTGGACGGTGACACGGGCACCGTGCTGGGTATGCTCGGCACGGGTTATTCTTTTGCCGCGCTCACGCACGCGCTCGTGCCCCGCGGCGAGTTCTATTCGGCGGAAACCTACTACAGTCGCCACACGCGCGGCGCGCGTACGGACATTGTGACGATCCGCGACGCGGAGACGCTGGCCGTCCGCGCGGAGGTGCCTCTGCCGCCTAAGCGTGCCTCCACGATCCCGCGCTTGAACGACGCGGCCATCACCGACGACGGCCGTTTCATGGCGGTGTTCAACCTGACTCCGGCCACGTCCCTCAGCATCGTGGACGTGGAGGCGCGCCGCTTCGTCGGCGAGATTGGCATCCCCGGCTGCAGCCTCGTGTTTCCCGCCGGACCGCGCGCGCTGTTTTCCCTGTGTTTCAATGGCGAGGCCCTTGTCACCGAGCTGCGCGATGATGGTGCGCTGGCGAGGCAGTACCGCGTCGAGAAGATCTTCGACGCCGAGGGGGATTTCATCGCCGACAACGGCGCCCGACACGGTGATGCGTGGCTGTTCCCGTCGCTAGACGGCAACCTGTACACGCTGGACTTCTCGTCCGGCGTGCTGAAGGCGCTGCCGCCGTGGCCGCTGCTCGCGCCAGAGGAGGTCCGCGCCGGCTGGCGCATGAGCGGCTTTCAGGGTGTCGCGGCCCATGACAGGCGCCACGAGCTTTATTTCCTGGTGCACCAGGGCACGCCCGACACCTACAAGGACTTCGGCACCGAGGTGTGGGTGTACGAATTGGCGCACAGGACGGCAGTGCGCCGTATCGCGCTGCGCCATCCCGCGGTGTCGATCGCCGTGAGCGCGGACGACGACCCCATGCTGGGGGCCGTTTCCATGGACACGGCGGAACTGCATCTGTACGGTGCCGTCACAGGGCGGCACTTGCGCACCGTCGCCGAAGTGGGTGTGACATCCACACTGTTGCAGTTCCCCTGGCGTGACACGCCGGAGAAAACTTCGCCCGAGCGATGAGCCCATGAACCGATTTGACCGCTGGTTTGCGCACGCCTCGCGCCACGTGGCGCGCCACACGTCGCGCCGCAGTTTCCTCACGCTGCTGGGCGCCTCCCTCGCGGGCGTTTCCGGATTCCCGGTACTGCCCGTGGCCCGTGCCGCAGAGCAGCGCGGAAGCGCTGCCGCTGACCCAGTGCAGGACCCCAACCATTGCGAATACTGGCGCAATTGCGGTATGGATGGATTCCTGTGTGGCTGCTGCGGCGGCAGTTCCACCAGCTGCCCGCCGGGCACCGAGATGGCGAAGACCACATGGATCGGCACGTGCCGCGATCCCTCGGACGGCAGGGATTACATCATTGCCTACAATGATTGCTGCGGGATGAGCACCTGCAACCGCTGCATGTGTGGCCGCCACGAAGGTGACCGACCCATCTATTACCCGGCCAAGAGCAACAACGTCAACTGGTGTGCAAGCGCCTCGACCAACGTTTACCATTGCACCACTACGCTGCTACTGGGTTTGTCCGAACCCGAGCCCCCCTGAGCACCATCTATCGGCCCATGGCAATGGTGAGCAAGATCCGCAAGGCGGCAAACCTGCGCGACCAAGTGACGGTACGTGTGCGCGAGTTACTTCTGCAGGGCAGGTTTCACCCCGGCGATCGGATCACCGAGGAACAGCTGGCGGAATCCCTGGGTGTGTCGCGCACGCCGGTGCGCGAGGCCATGGTACAACTGGCCCAGCAAGGCATGCTGGAGAAGCGCGCGCGCGGCGGCTACTTGGTACCGACCCTTAGCGAGGCAGAGCTGGACGACTTTATTCATGTGCGCAAGATCCTGGAGACCGCGGTAGCGCAGGACGCCGTGCGCCACGTCACTGAAGCCGACATCGCTTCCATGCGGAAGATTCTGGACAAGGAGCGCGGGTGCCTAGATTCGTCGGATCCGTCCGGATTCTTCCTGGCCACGACCGAGTTCCTGTCGCAAATGTGGGCAATGTCCGGCAGCCTAGGGCTGGTGCGTTGCATGGAGCAGGTGGTGCGCTACTATCACTTCGAGATCGCGAGCCAGAAGGCGCTACGGGATCGGGGGGTGCGCCAGCGCGTGTTGCGGGAGCATGAGAAGATCTGCCACGCCATCGCCAGACGCGACGCCGGCGCCGCGACCGAGATCGTCAGCGCGCACCTGGATTACAAGCACGCCGAGCTGATCAAGGTGCTGCGCCGGCCCGAATGACCGGGCGCAACGTCCCCGCCGTTACCAGCGATAACTCACCGTACCGCCGACCCAGCGCGGCTGGCCGATCATCTGCTGCATGAAGCCCAAGCTCGTGACCGGGATCGCATAGGTGCGGTATCCGTTATCACCGATGTTCTTGACCCATAGCGCCACCTGCCAGGTATCCGAGGCATCGGTCCAGGACAGGCGCCCGTTGCCGACCACGTAGGTATCCTCCTTCGTGATCGGATTGTTGGCGATGTCGAAGTACTGGTCGCCGACTATGCGGAAGTCCAACTGCAACGCCATGCTGCCGCCGAACATGGCCCATCCGTAGCGTCCGAGCCCGTTGAACGTGAAGTCCGGCGTCAGGACCATGTCGCGGTCTCGCGTGACGGGGTCGCCGGTAAAGAAGTTGGCGCTGGTCACGTCCTTGACCTCGGCATCTTGGACGTTCAGCCCGAAGCTGAATTCCCACCCCTCCCATGGATTTGTGATGAGTTCCGCCTCAAATCCCATGACCTCCGCATCCTTGTTCGAGACCACATTCGTCAGAACTTCGAAACTGAAGGCCTGGAAGTCGCTGTAGTCGTAGTAGTACAGGCTCGTATTGAGACGCGCGCGGCCGTCGAGCAGCGTGCTCTTGAAGCCGAGTTCGTAGGCCATCAGCTTCTCTTCGTCGAAGGGGATCTGGGCCGCCGTGCTGCTACCGAGGATTCCCGTGCCGTCGATGGCGAAATTGAAGCCGAAGCCCTTCACGCCGCGGGCGACGGAGCCATACACCAGCCAATCGTCCACAGGACGCCAGTCGAGCTCGAAGCGGAACGACACGTTGTCACCGTCCTGTTTTGTCAGATCACCTACCGTGGCCTCGGTGAAATCGAAGATCACGAAGCCGGGCACCGGCGCGGGAGTCAGGCCGAGGAAGAACGGCGTGTTGCCGAGGTCGTCACGGGCGATCATCTCGAACTCGCGTTCCTCGTCCGTGTAGCGCGCCCCGCCGATTGCGGTCCACCGGTCATTGATGTCGTACTCCAGTTGGCCGAACAGCGCCCAGGACTCCGTCAGGTCCGAGTCCACGGTGTTATCGTTGACGAGCCCGATGCCGGAGACGTCGGTGCGCGAACCGGTGCGTACGTCGCGGTTGAAATAGAAGAAGCCCGTGGTCCAGCGCAGCCGGTCCCGCTCGCCCGCAAGCCGCAACTCCTGGCTCCACTGCTGGCTGTCCACGGGGTTCGTGACCGCGATGGCCGGCACTGGACCCACGTCCGTGTCCTCGCCGAAGAACTTGTTCAGGTATTCGAACGCGGAGATCGATGTCAACGTCATGCCTGCCACGTTCCAGTCCACGTGTAACGACACGCCAGCGGTGTCCAGGTCCAGGAATGTCTGCCGATCGTTGTCCGTGGCATGGATATCGCCGTCGGTGTCGCGGTAGCCGAAGCAGTCCTGACCCGGGCCGGTGAGCCCCCCGACGCCGGCGCAAAGGGGATTGACCTGGTCGGCTGGGACGAAAACCTCGGTGACGCCATCCGGGGCAAACGTCGTCGACGCGTGCTCGTAGGTGGCCGAGATTTGATCCGCGGTGGCGTAATGGGCGCTGGCCAAGATCTCGAGGTCGACGGTTGGCTGCCACAGGACTTGCCCACGCACGGCCCAGACATCGGTGGAATTGGCATCCTTGAGTCCGGGCGTGCGTGTCTCGCGGTAACCGTCGTGATCGTGGTATAGGAACGAGACGCGCCCGGACAGCGTATCAGCGATGGGACCGCCCGCAGCACTCTCGAGACGCACTTGATCGTATTCGCCGAACGTGGCCTCGCCATACCCCTCGAACGTGTCCGTGGGGCGGCGCGTCACCATGTGCACGAGGCCGCCGGACGTGTTGCGTCCGAACAGCGTGCCCTGGGGTCCCTTCAGCACCTCGGCGCGTTCGAGGTCGAATAACTGAAATCCCAGGCCCGCGAGAGTGGCCTGGTACACCTCGTCCACGTACACGGCCACCGGCGACTCGTTGTGCTCGGAGAAGTCGTTCAGCCCCACGCCGCGCAGCGTGAACGCCGCATTGTTGCCGTCGCCGAAGGGTGGCACGTATGTGAGGCCCGGCGTCTGCTGCACGAGGTCCGTGGTGGTCACGAACCCCAGTTCCTTCAGTTGGTCGCCGCTGAAGGCGGTGACAGCGATTCCGACGTCCTGAAGGTTCTGTTCTCGTTTCTGCGCTGTGACGAGGATCTCCTCCAGTACGGCCGCGACAGCAGCCGGCGCCGGCACGACGAGGCACAACAGCAGCGACGTTTGAAAGGCACGGAAACAGAGCGGAGACTGGTTCATGGTTCCCCCCGGCAGAGGGCAGCTGGGCGCCCGGATGTCAATCGAAAACTGTATACAGTATACAATATAGACCCATGAGCGCAGATACGCAAAGCCGGTTTTCACCGGGGGATTTGGTGCAGCCCGGCCGGGTCCACAAGCGCGTCTACACGGACCCGGAGATCTTCGAACTGGAGATGGAGCGCCTGTGGCGGCGCACTTGGTTGTACGTGGGTCATGAAAGCCAGGTGCCGTTGCCGGGCAGTTATTTCGCGGCGACGCTGGCACGTCAGCCGGTGATGATGCTGCGCCATTCGGACGGCAGTGTGCGCGTGTTCTACAACCGTTGTGCCCACAAGGGCGCGATGGTCGTCTGCGACGAGAGCGGTCGCGTTGAACGGCTGCGCTGCGCCTATCACGGCTGGACCTATGCCACCGACGGCACACTGCTCCACACGCCGCAGCCCGAAGGGTACGCCGGGTGCGGTTTCGGCGCCGGTCACCGCGAGTCCAGTCTGCGCCCGCTGGGGCGCGTGGCGAGTTACCGTGGTTTCGTGTTTGCGAGCATGAATCCCGATGTGCCCGACCTGCAGGAATGGCTCGGCCAGACGCGCGCCACATTCGACAACGCCGTGGATCGATCGCCCGAGGGGGTGATCGAGGTCACCGGCGGCGTGCTGCGCTACGTGCACGACGCCAACTGGAAGATCCTGCTGGAAAATGTCAGCGACAACATGCACCCGATGGTCACACACCAGTCGGCGATCCAGCCCGTCAGGGTGTTGCGTCGCGACCTCCCGCGAGACGCCGAGATCCCGTTGGCGGTGACCATGATCGAGCCCTTCGGTGGTGGTTACGACTTCTTCGACCAGATCGGCCACACCGTTTGCGGCGAAGGCCATAGCTACACGGGAGGGAGCTTAAGTATCCATTCCGAGTATCCGGAGGTCCCCGAATACCTGGCCGCCATGGAAAGACGTCACGGCGCGGAGCGAACCCGGGAAATCCTGTCCGTGCAAAGGCACAATACGATTGTCTATCCGAGCATGAGCCTGAAGTGTGCGCTGCAGACTGTCCGCGTGTACCGACCCCTGGCGGTGGACCGCACCGTCCAGGAGACGTGGACGTTCCGACTGAAGGGCGCGCCCGGTGCCCTGCTGGAACGCGCCGCGTTCTACAACCACCTGATCTTCTCGCCCGCTTCCATCGCCGGCAATGACGACTGGGAGGCCTATCACCGCATCCAACAGGGGCTTGTGAGTCAGGGTTCGGACTGGGTCAGTCAGCACCGGCACCTCGACACGGTCACGGAGAATTCCGAGGGTTCCCGCAGCGCACCCGGCACGAGCGACATTGTCTTCCGACACGAGTTCGCGGCGTGGAAGCGCTATTTAACTGCTGAAGCGTGACGGCGGCATGACGATCCATGATCGTTTCGCCGGCACGGCGCTGCGATTCCCCGATCATCCTTACCTGTACATCCCGGCGGAAGCCCGCCGGCAGTATGCGGACGGGCCCCTTACGCTGACCTACGCACAGGCCGCGCAGAAAGTGGATGTACTGGCGGCTGCTTGGTCTGCCGCAGGCTACGCGCACGGGTACAAGGTGGCCCTCGCACTGGATAACCGCGCGGATTTTTTCCTGCATTTCCTCGCGTTGAACCGGCTGGGCGTGTGTGTCGTTCCACTGAACAGCGAGGCCACGCCGGCGGAACTGGCTCACGTGCTGAACACCAGCGGCGCATCGCTGCTGGTGACGTTGTCGGAGCACGGCGCACGCATGGGCGCGGCCGTGGATGCCGCGGGACGCGCCGTCGCGCTGTGCGACATCGGCTCGTTCCCGAACCTGCCGCCGGCACCCGGTCCATGCCGCCCCGATGCGCCGGACGGCACCACCGCCGCCGCCATCATCTTCACGTCCGGCACGACGTCGCGGCCCAAAGGCTGCCTGCTGTCGAATGATTATTTTCTTTATGTGGGAGAGTGGTACGCCGCCCTCGGCGGCCACTGCACGCTCGGGCCCGGCGCCGAGCGCGCCATCACGCCGTTGCCGGTATTCCACACCAATGCGCTCGTGTTTTCGCACATGGCGATGATCGAGACCGGCGGATGTGTCGTGCAGCTCGATCGCTTCCATCCCGACACGTGGTGGGAGGTCGTGCGCGCATCGCGCGCGACGCTGGCACACTACCTTGGCATCATGCCGGCCATCCTCATCTCGCTGCCGGAGGACCCGCTGCGGGATCGGGGTCACGGGCTGCGCTTTGGGTTCGGCGCCGGCGTGGACCCCGCTCACCAAGCCCCGTTCGAGGAGCGCTTCGGCTTCCCGCTCATCGAGGGCTGGGCCATGACCGAGACCGGCGCCGCGACGTGCGTCATGGCGGCCCGCGAACCGCGCCACGTGGGCACGCGCTGCATCGGCCGGCCGCCGGGCCATATGGAATACCGCATCGTGGACGAGGCGGGGCGCGATGTGGCGGCGGGAGAGCCCGGCGAATTCCTCGTGCGCCGGGCGGGGGCGGACCCGCGTCGCTACTTCTATTCCGGCTACATCGGCGATCCCGAGGCGACGGAGATAGCCTGGGCCGGCGGCTGGTTCCACACTGGCGATGTGGTGCGTGAAGGTGCGGACGGTTCGTTACATTTCATCGAACGGCGCAAGAACATCATTCGCCGCAGCGGTGAGAATATCGCGGCGGCGGAAGTGGAAAGCGTACTGCTGTGCCATCCCGCGGTGGCCGCCTGTGCCGTGGCGCCGGTGCCGGACGAGGCGCGCGGCGAGGAAGTTGCAGCGTGCGTTGTGGCCGCGCCCGGAGCCAATACCGGGCCGGTGCTGGCGCGGGACATCGTGCGCCATTGCCTCGCGACGTTGTCGTACTACAAAGTGCCGGGCTACGTTGCCTTTGTGCCGGCGTTGCCCGTGACTTCTACACAGAAACTGCAGCGTGGGGTGCTGGAGGATTTGCTGCGGCGGGAACTGGTGGCCGGGAGGGCGGTGGATCTGCGCGAGATGAAGAAGCGGAACTAGAAGCTTGATGAGCTTGTGCTAAACGATGCTTGCGCTACCATTGATCATGGCGACGAGATCTGTCGACGGAGGCAAGTTCTTGAATTCCAAGTCCGCGTTTCGTTACCTCTTTTGGCTTGCCGCCGGCCCCGTGGATTAAGGCGCCAAGTAAACTGGGCGGGGCCGGGACGCTCGTCGACCGCGAAGCGAGATCGTCATCCGATGACCCGCATACCTGAAATTGATACCTCGTATGTGAACCGCAGCCGGTATCTGCAGGCGGCGGCCTACGCAGACTTGGATCTGCTGGCAGTGGAAATCGGACTCGGTTTCCGGCGGCACTGGATCAGCATCGGCGTCACGACCGAAGTGCAATTACCCGGCAGCGCGTTACCGGTGGACGCCGCCGGCTGCCCGTTGCTGATGACCCGCGATCTGTCCGGGACGCTGCACGTGTTTCACAATGTCTGCCGGCACCAGGGCACGCGGCTTGTGGATGCCCCGTGCCGGCGCGACACCGGCCAGATCGTCTGTCCCTATCATTCCTGGACCTATGGACTGGATGGGAGGCTGCGCGCCACGCCCTACTGGGACCGCACCCCGGGTTCGGCGCCGTCGCCAGAGGAAATGGAGCGACTCGCGCTATTGCCGGCGCGCTTCGCTGTCTGGTTCGACACCGTGTTCGTGGACTTGTCCGGTACGGCGCCGCCGTTCGAGGAATGGATTGCACCACTCGCATCGCGCTGGTCTCCCTTCGACCAGCGCGAACTGCGCCGCGTGGTGGCCCGGGAGTTTCGGCTCGCGGGCAACTGGAAACTCGCCTGCGAGAATTTCCTCGACGGCTACCATGTGCCCTGGGTGCACAGCCAGATCGGCGCGCCCGCGACCGGCGTTAATTACAGCGCGCTGAAACTTTCCGGCGATCTGTTCGGCGCGTTCATGCCCCAGGGCGAGACGGACAAGCCGCGCACCGCGGATCGGCTGCCTTCGTTTCCCGGTCTGCCGCGCGAGTTCATCGGATCGCAGCACTTCATCTATGCGTTTCCCAATACGCTGCTGGCGCTGACGCCGGACTGGTTCCAGGTATTTTCAGTGTTCCCCGACGGCGTGGACCGGTGTGTCGAATATGCGAGTCTGTACCTGGTCGGCGACGGGGCGCTGGCGCCGGAGTGCGCGGCGCAGCGGGATGAGTTCATCCGCCAGATGTGGCTTATCAACGAGCAGGACGTCGCGCTGATTGCGAAGATCCACGCCGGTCGATCGTCACCGGCATCGGACCAGGGCAGCTTCGCGCCGTACTGGGACGAACTCTCCGCGGCGTTCCATGCCCGGATCGGGCGGCTGCACGGCTCTTTACAAACCGGCATTTAGGTCGCGCACTTCCCGTTAGGCAGTGCTTGCGACCAGTGGTAGCATAAATCGATGCCGGTAGTCTCAACGTTTTTTGGGATCATAATTCGAATGTATTTCGACGACCACGAACCACCACACTTTCACGTCGAGTATCAGGGACAGTCCGCGACATTCGATTTTGCCGGGAAACTACTGACTGGAGAGCTCCGCTCCGTCAGAGCAAGGCGTTTAGTTCGGGAATGGGCGCGACTCCACGAACATGAGCTGCGGGCGAATTGGAAGCGCGCAAAGGTGCTCAAGCCGCTTCGCCAGATCGCTCCATTGGAGTGACAACCATGAAAATTCTGCCGCAAGTTACCGAGGCCCGGTACGTATCGGGGTACCGGATTGAGCTTGTCTTCAACACCGGCCTTCGAAAGACCGTTGATTTTTCACGTTGGCTAAAAGGACCAGTGTTCGAGCCCCTTCGAAATCATTCTGAATTCCGCAAGTTTTTTGTCGCAGGCGGAACAGTATGTTGGCCAAACGGTGCAGATATTGCGCCAGAAACGCTTTTTTCTGTACGCAGCGTATCGGAGCACGCTGCCTAACGCCTGTCGGTCGTCGCCGGCCTCGGACCACGGCAGCTTCGCGCCGGACTGGGACGAACTTTCCGCGCTGTTCCACGCCCGCATCGCGCGGCTGCGTGACCAAGGGTCCTGCTCATGAACCTGAGCCAAGTCTCGATCTCCTCATGGACGCCCGGGGGTGCCGTGCCCGGGAGGGTCGGGCAAAGGCGGGACGACCGGGGCTTGCATGCGTGACACGCTGGTCAAGGTTGGCTTCGTAATGATCTTCGGCAGCCTTCGAAATCCGGCAGGCTGAGCCCAACCCTGCCGGGGTCGGAGAACTCATTACGCTTCGCGGGACCAACTTCGGACACGCGGAGAACCACAGCGTCGCCGTCGGCGGGCAAGGCATGAGGGTTGAGCTGGAAGTCGTCGAGTGGGGCCAGGACGTCATCCGAGTGCGGATCCCCAACGACCCGCGCCTGAAGCGGGGCGGCTATTACTACCGCGTGGAACGGATCGTCGGGCCTTATGTGAGCAGCAACCTGTTTATGTTTTTGTTGGAGAAGCAATAGCAGGCGTGCGTTATTGTTCTCATTGCTCAGAGATAGAGCCGGTCCCTGAGCTTGTAGATCGCGTTTTCGAGCCGCGTGTGCGCGGCCGCGTGGCGCGTCGTGTCCCGGACGTTCAGAACATGCTGCGTCGCCGCCACCTCCTTGACCAGCGACTTGACCAGCGGCGCGAAGTCCTTCGGCCATTGAATGTGGCCGATGATGCGGCTCATGAAATCCAGTTCCGCGAGCGCGGCCGGAACCTGCCAGTCCTCCCAGGCGGCCTTCTCGCGGATCAGGGCGAGCTCCAGTTCGTGGATCCCCAGCGGGGCGTCAATGCGGATTCCGGATTTTCTGGCAGCCATGGGGGTCAGGCCCGGCGTTTACCGGGAAAATAGTCCTGCAGCTTGATCTTCGTCCACATGTCCCGCGGCACGTCGGCGCGTTCTTCGAACGGAAGGCCTACCGGCTTGGTGGCATCAATGGCCCACTTGGTGTTCAGATAGTCGCGGCGGTTGCGATCCTTGATGGAGTAGGCGGAGGGGTCCAGTTCCGACACGTAGGCCTCCGGCACCATGAAGATGGCGCGGTCGGCCTGGGTGCGCGTGGCCACCGCCCACCACACCTCGCTCTCGTTTTCCACGTCAATGTCGTCATCAACGATGACCGCGAGCTTCATCATGGTCTCCGCGGCCAGCGCCGCCATGGCGGCGATCTTGCCCTGGCCGTCGAAGTCCTTGCGCATGGAGATGTAGCCCACGTGCCGGCAGGTGCCGGACACGGGCAGGCACACGGCCCTGGCGCCCGGCACCGACATGCGCACGCGCTTCAGGATCACCGCCTCGCGCTGGATCTTGCCGCACATGTTGTGATCGCGATGGCCGCTGAAGATGTCGTGGTAAATGGCGTCGTCGCGGTGGGTGATGGCGCGCACGCGCATCACGTGGCTCTGGCGCTCGAGGCCGTAATACCAGGGGTATTCGCCGAACGGCCCCTCCGGTTCGCGCACATTGGGCAGGATCTCGCCTTCCAGCACGAACTCCGCGCGCGCCGGCACGACCACATCCACGGTTTTCGCGTCCACGGTCTCCACCGGCTCCTCCAGCAGACCGCCCATGACGGAGAATTCATCCACGGTCGCCGGCACCTTGGTCTGGGAACTGAGGATGCTGGCCGGGTGGTGGCCGATGTACACCGCCATTTCCGTTGGCTTGTTGCGCTTTTCGTTTTTCGTGATGACGCGCGCCGCCTTGGAGTAGGCGCCGTACAGTACGCCGAGCCGGTTCTTTTCCTTTAGCTGCAGGCGGAAGATGCCGACGTCGTAGATCCCGGTGTCCGGATCCTTGAACACGCCGACGCCGGAGGTGATGTAGGGCCCGGCGTCCTTTTCGCAGTGGGTGACGATGGGCAGCTTCGTGAGGTCCACCCTGCGGCCGGTGAGCACCCGGTCCTGCACCGGCGCGTTGCGCACGCGCACCGGTGCGACCAGCCGATCTTCGAGCTTCATGTAGCCCTCGACCAGGTTCTCCACCTGGACGCCGAAGGCCAGCGCCAGGCGGTTGCTGCTGGCGAACAGGTTCGAGACCACGGGAAAGCGGCTGCCTTTCACCTTTTCGAACATTACCGCCGGATATTGATCTCCATCCTGCAGCTTGCGCAGCACGGCGGGCAGTTCAAAAAGCGGGTCCACCTCGCGTTTGACCCGCAAGTATTCGGCGGGAAGTTTCCTGGTCAACTGGTCGAGGTAGTGGCGTAGGTCCTTTGCCATCGCTGATTTTCCCCTGTCATCGCTCGGTTTCGCGCCCCGGTGGCGCATGATAATCGTCAATAATTTGATTTACAATGTTGGTAATACGTGCGCGCGGCGTCGCCCGGAATCTGCGTACCGGAATGCGCTACAGACACACAACGGGTGGTCCGATCGTATGTTGGCAGACACGCCGTGAATACAGTCTGACCGCCATGGACGACCGCCAGGGATGGCGGAAGTGCGGAAAATGTATGGAACGGTTTTCCGCTGGCGGGAATGCAGATTGCGCAGGAGCAGCAATCTGCCATGTAGGCTCGGGCGCCGCTCCTGCGGCGCACGGTCCGCCAACATACGATCCGACCACCCGTCTGATCGATAACCCGGAACGCTATTTTGCCTGACGCTCCTCGAGCCGGTTTTTCGAAACAGGAGGAAACAAAAATGCACTCAGCCCGTCCCGACGTACCCCTGAGCGGCGTCGCCGCCGGATACCCCGGTCATCACATCTCGGCACCGGCGATGTTGCCGCAACTGATGGAAGCGGCCACGAACTGTGTGCGGGATTTCTGCAGGGTGCAGCCGGGAGAGAAGGTGCTCGTGGTCGCGGAGCCGGATACGGATCCGCTGGTGGCGGCGAGCATGGCCAGCGCCGCCAAGCTGGCCCATGCGGAGGTGGCGACCATCACCGTGAATTCCTTCAGCGCCGGCGGTTGCGAACGCAACAGTCCGGGCGAAATGCTCATGGGCGCCTATCAACAGGCGGACGTCATCATCGCCTGCACATATTTCGAATTCGCCCATGCAGCGAAGACGTTCTTCAGCAAGATCTTCGGGAGCAGGCAGCGCGTCTGCTCCATCCTCATGGGGGCGACGCCCGGCTGCCTGGTCACCTCCGGTCGCTTTCCGATGGGTCTCTACATGGAGATCGCGCAGCGCGCCCTGGAACGCATGCGTGGCTGCCGCGAGATCCGTTATGTCACCGATTCCGGCACGGACCTCACCTTCGAGGGGCCGCAGGGGCTGGGCGTCAGTGAGCCGCTGAAGACCGGCACCTGGAGCATTTTTCCTCCGATGGGCATCAATTTCTATCCCGACAACAGCAACGGCGTATTTGTGTTCGATGAGTCCACGCTGCACGGCCGGCCGCTGGCGCCGGTGCGCATCACGATGCGGGACAATTTCGTAGCCGGCGTGGACGCGGACTCCATGGCGGATGCAGCGATAGTGGATGCATTCGCGAACGGCAGGTATTACATGCGCCACGCGGTGGTCGGCCTGAATCCCAAGGTGCGGATGGTGCACGCGCCGCAGTTCGAGCGCGAGCGCGCCGCGGGCACCGCGTATCTGGGCGTGGACGGCACCGGCGAGAGCGGCAAGATCGATCGCTCCGGTCCGGGCTTCGCGCACCTGGATGTGATTTTCGACACGCCGACGGTGTACGTGGACGGCAAATTGTTCGTGGACCGGCGCCGGCTGCTGCTGCTCGAGGATCCGGACCTGCTCAAGGCCGCGGAGCGCTATGGCGATCCGAAGCGGATCCTGGCGCAGAATCCGTTCATCTGGTGACGTCACCCTCTCCCGCATTCGGGAGAGGGAGTGACCGATTGACACTCTCTCCACGCGGGAGAGGCCGCCGCGAAGCGGCGGGTGAGGGGGTCGTCTGCGCAACGAGTAACTGAAACTCCGCAAGCGCACGATCCACTTCCGTGGCCGCAGTGATTGGTTTTGTGCAGAGCGTGCTGGTGCAAATATAGAGGGCGGGCCGCCCGAGGTCCGGATAGCGACCGGGCGCCTCGTACTTGAGAATTTTGCGCGGCTCGTAGGCGCGCACGGCGGCCAGAAACAGCTCACGGGCCATGGGATCGCCGGCCGTGCCGACGACGCTGAACTCAAAGGGGCCAGCCAGGAGATGCTGCACGGCCAGCGCCAGTTCAGCGACCATCTTTCCTTCACGTTCCACCTTGTCCGCGCCGCCCACGGCCTTGAGCGCACTTTCGGCCTGCGCCAGCAGAGGTTCGTCACCGCCGGGTTTCCGGTAATAGGCAAGACGCTGCAGGAACAGCGCGGCCAGCGCATTGTCGGATACCGGCACCAGCACGGGGCCTGCTCCCGGCGGCCGGCGCGCAACGAATCCTCCACTGCCCGCATCGAGCAGGTGCGCCGCCATGGCGTGGTAAAGCTCCTGCGCCAGAGCCAGCCATTCCTTGTTTCCGGTGGTGCCATACAGGGCGAGCAGGGCATGGCCCATCCACACCTGTGTACGCAGATAGATGACCGGTTCGAGGTCGGCCGCCTCGGGCAGATCGCGCACGCGTGCGTCCCGGCCGATCTCCGGGCCGGGTACCAGTTGCCGGTACCAGCCCGCACCTGTATTTCGTCCGGAGATCATCCGGCGCGCCACGGCCTGCGCTGAATCCAGCCAGGCGGCATCGCCGCCGGCGGCAAACGCGTGGGCAAACGCGATGATCAGACGGGCGTTGTTATCCGTCTGCACGGTCCGGTCCACGTCCGGTATTCCGAGCGCGCGGCGCCCGGCGTCGTCCAGTTGGAAATAGCCGTGATCCGCCTCGGCGCTGCCGGCGTGGCGGAAGGGATCCTGGCTGTTGAAATAGGTGCCATCCGGCGACTTCAGGAAGCGATCCAGATAGCCCCTGGTTCGGACCGCCAGGTCCAGCCAGCGCGGCTTGCCGGTCACCTGATAGGCCTCGGCGAAATTCTGGATCACCCCCGCCTGCTTCCAGCCGATTTTCTCGGGCGCCAGCAGACTCCAGTCGTCTTTGCCCGCCGCGAACACGCCGCCCCACACCGGATCCAGCAGCCGCGCGGTTCCTTCCAGCGTGTCCAGCGCCCGCTCGCGCCAGAACGGGACGCCGTCCACGTGGGCGCGGAAGAACGCCTGTTCCACATGGATGGGCAGCGGGCTCCGGGCGGGACCGCCCCAGCCGCCGTTGTTCTCGTTGAAGCTTCGATCCAGTTGCCGGTTGATGCGCTGCGAAAGCTGCTGCAGTGCTTCCGGCGCCGGATCGGCGCCTTCCTTGAGATCCGTGCGCCATTCCATCAGCGTGCCCTGCCGCTGCCGATCCAGCACGGTGCGCAGGATCGGAAGAAAACGATCCGGCCGGCGGAACCCTGCGAATTCATTGATCTGTGTGCCGTCCGGCAGCAGGAAGATGAGCGCGGGCCAGCCCCATGCCGAATACAGTTCGCCCACGTCCGGCTGGACCTCCGCGTCAACCTTGATGCTGATGAACCGATCGTTGAGCAGGGCGATGACTTCCCGGTCGGCATAGGTGATGGACTCCTGTTTCTGGCAGGCGCCGCACCACTCCGTGCCCACGTCCATAAAAATGAGTTTGTTTTCCCGTTGCGCGCGCCGAAAGGAGTCTTCCCGCCAGGGCTGCCAGAGGACTGACAACGAATCTCCGGTTGCCGCCGTGACCCAGCACAGAAGCAGCGCGCAGAGCGCTTGCCGTTGCTTGCCGCAGGCATTCATGGGTCGTTCAAAATGAATGAAACCGGTTTTGCGGATCATATCCGGATCGTACCGCCTGCAACCGGCGCCAGCCTTCCGGCGTGAAGCTGCGCCGGGCACGTTCCGGCCGCGAAAGGAAATCCGTTTCGTTGATGTAACAGCCGGCGCTGTAGGGCTCAAGGAGCCGCGCCGCGGCATCCACCCAGGCCAGGTTTGAACCATCGTCGGACGGGGAATCCCACGAGGCAAGCCACATCGCGTAACAGGGCGCCAGTACCGCGCCGGCCCCGTCCGGAGCCGGGCCCGGCAGGGATCGGAAATTGGCGATCACGACGCTGTCGGGGGAAGGCGCCCGGGCAAAGTGTTCTGCCAGGACCGTGAGGGCGTCAACGGGCCGGTGGGTCCAGAGATTGTCCGCCGCGATGCGGCGTGGCGTGCCGGTGCTGTTTTCGGCCAGCAGCCCGGCAATGGTCGAATCATGACGCTCTTCGCCCAAGGCGCCGGAAATGTCCGGCGCGGAGCGTGTGATTTGCTCGAGCCGCGCGTCCGCTTCGGCGGAGGAATCCGCAAAGCAGGTGATCGAAACGAGGCACGAGGGCAGTGTGGGTGCATGCGCGTCCGGCGGCGCAACCCCGCCGGCAAGAATGAGCGTGAGTTCCACGCCCGGATGCGGCACGGCCGCTGCTCCGTGCAGCCAGCCGGCGACGGCCGGCACAGCCGCCCACGGAAAAGCGCGAATGCTGCGACGGATGCTCCGCAGCCGGGGAAAGGCCTCGAAATGAAAGCGCGTGACCACGCCGGGGAAGGCCGGTCCGGCGCCGCGGGCCGCCCAGAACAGGTCCGGGTGGGAGCCCGGTCCCGCACGCAGTCGCCGGCCGTCCGCCGTCACGAGTTCCACCGCGGAGAGATTGAAGCACGCGAGGCCGCCCCACGTTTCCCCGTTCCAGCCCATGCCGCCGCCGAGCAGGTATCCGGCCATGCCGACGCTGCCCACGTGGGGGACCGGGAAGGCGAGATCATGGGCAGCCAGGTGCGCATCCAGCACCGCCCCGCGCACGCCGGGACCGATTTCCACGACGCGCCTGCCCAGATGGACACGAATATCCTGCAGCGCCGACACGTCAATCAGCAGGGCGTCATCGCGCAGGAAATTGGCAACGTAACTGTGACCGCCGGCGCGTACCGACACACGCAGGTTCTCGTTCCGGGCCAGGTTCACCGCGTTCACGACGTCCGCTTCCGAAGCGGCCGCGACGATTCGTGCCGGATGGCGATCCGGTTTCAACGCCTGCCAGACGGTATTGCCGCGCTTGTCTTCGTAGCCCGGATCCCCGCGCAACAGGGACTGAGTCACGCCCGGCGCGGATGGCCCGGAGATCGCGGACATGGCGCCCAGGGGAAGCGCCGCAAGCCCGGCGAGATGTGCCAGAAACTCCCGGCGTCCGATGGGGCGCCCGGGAAACTGCGCAACGCCCTGACGTGGTGTCAAAACAGAATTCCCCTCCCGCGGGGGAGGGGAATCTGCCGGAAAATCAGGCCGCCCTGCGCAAATGGCGGTTCAATAGTGCCAGTTCAACTGCGCGCCGAAGGTTCGCGGGAAGGTCGGGAAGGCATCGAAGCCGTCCAGGCCCACGTCGGCGTCCACGATCCCGAGATCATCGGCGACATTGTTGATGAACAGCTTGGCCTCCCAGTTCTCCCAGTAAAAGCTGGCGTTCAGGTTCAACAGGAAATAGTCGCCGATTGACGCGTTGAACGGATCCGTGTCGTTGAAAAACGTTTTCGAATCGTCGGTGTAGGAGAAATTGGCGCGCAGCACCGGCTGCACCGACCCGAACAGGTTGGCCGGCACGGTGTACTGGACACTACCGGACAATGCCACGTCGGGGACCTTCGGGATCGGATCGCCGTCAAAGCCCCTCGGGGTATCCGGTGCGGGCACGAATCCCGGCGGGAAGATCTGATCCGCAGTCAGTTCCGCGTCCAGCCAGGTCAGACCGAAGGTCAGCAGCCAGGGATCGGAAGGACGCGCGAAAATTTCCAGTTCCACGCCGTCTATTCCCGCCTCGGCCGCGTTGGCGATGAATTCGAATGCGCCGGTGGGTTCCTCCCCGGGCACGAAGATGTCATCCCAGAACATGTGGAAGTAGGCCGCGTTGAGGATCAGGCGGTTGTCGAACCAGCTTGTCTTGGCGCCGACTTCGACACTGAGCACGCTGTCCGGATCAAATGTGTCCGGGATGTCAATGCCAAATTGTGATCCTAGCGCCGTATCATTGATGCCGCCGGGACGAAAGCCGGTGGCCGCGCGGAAATAATAAAGTTCCTCGTCGTTGCGCTTGAAGGACAGGTTCGCGTCGTAGGTCAGTTCATTGCTCTCCGCCCGCTCGTTCACGCCGGGGATCGGAATCAACTGCGGCGGGCCGCCGATAATTGGTGGGAAAATCGGCGGGTCGTTGTCCGGTAGTCCCTGTGTCAGGAATTCAATGTTGCGCAGATCGCCGTCAAAATTGGCGACGCCGCCGCCCACCGACCAGTGTTCGGTAAGCTGGTAATCCACGTGGCCGAAGTAGCGCTGGAACTCGACGTCGTTCTCCAGCGTGCGGCCGAACACGATGTTGGGGATCAAGGCCGGGTCCTCCAGACACTTGCGCCGGCTCTTGCACAGGATGCTGCCGTCGGCCGCGCGCGCAAGCACGTCCAGCGTGTTGAAATTGTCGTCGTCCTCGTAGAAGAATCCGACCACGAAATTGAACGGCCCGTCGAATTTCGAGCTGACGCGGAGTTCCGTGGACAGGATGGAGCGGTACTGGTCCTGGTGACCGGCGATCGGCACCTGCGGCAGGCCGAAGAAGATGGCCGTGGGCGTGGTATCGAACGGCGAGAACACCTCGCGCTCAAAATAGTTCAGCGTTGCCAGGGTTTCCACCTTGTCGAGGTTCAGTTCGAAGGTGACGCCGAACATCTCAATCTCATCCTCCCAGGGTTCCGTGGACGGCTTGGTCAGCTTCAGATCGCCGAATTCGCCGCCGAACGGGCCAAAAAAGACGTTCTCGTCGAAATTGAACGGGATCGGAACCAGGGTGCCGCTTGCCTGCGGATAGAATGCCTGCGTGCCGTCCACCTCGATATCCTGGATCTGCGCGTAGGCGGTCGCCGCGAAGTAGTCCCCCGGGGTCCATTTGAGCATCAGGCGGCCGCCGGTGATCTCGGCGTCGTTGACGTCGTCGTTTTCGAAGGTGCCGTTCAGACCGGAAAGCTGATCGATGAATCCGCCGCGCTCCTCCCGCCAGCCGACCCCGCGCAGCGCCAACTGGTCCTTGATCAGCGGAATATTGATCATGCCGTTGACGTCGTAACCTTCGTCGCCGTCTTCCACGGTGTTGCCGCCCACGGTGACATTGGCGTCGAAAGCGGAGGCATCGGGCTTGTTGGTGATGATGCGCACGGTGCCGCTCATGGAACTGGCGCCGAACAGCGTGCCCTGCGGCCCCTTCAGGACTTCGAGGCGCTGCACGTCGTGGAGCCGGAGATCCGGCGTGCGGCCGCCGCCGTCCTGGAAGTTCGAAGCCGTGATCACGGTTTCGTCGAAGTACAGGCCGACGGTGCCGGAACCCGGCGACTGGATGCCGCGGATGATCAACTGCGCATCGCCGGTGCCCTGGCTGGCAAACTGCAGCGACGGCTGCAGGCGCGCGTAATCGTCCAGCGAGTAGGCGTTGTACTGCTCGATGACTTCACCGGAATAGGCGGAGATACCGCCGGAGATGTCCTGCACCGACACTTCGCCGCGCTTGGTGGCGGTGACGATGATTTCTTCCAGTGTTTCCTGCGCCACGGCTGCGGCCGTGACGCCAAGAATGGAAACCAGTGATGCACAACGAATCGCGCGAACCAGGGGATTGGCTGGGCTGCCCATCGGTGATGTCCTCCCGTTTTGAATCAGGACTGCATAATCTGTTGTTTTTCCGCGATTTGCCTTGCCTGGCGCAGTCGCGCGGAATAATGTTTACAAGATTATTGTGGATTTGGTTAATTAAATCCTAAGCCTTGGGCGGGGCATTTTCAATGTCGGTTCGGGAGTACGTCGGGATGAAATGTCTGTTGCGATTGCGCAACAACCCGCTTGTGGGTCGTCCGTGACGGCGCTGCATTCCAAACGCAGGGTTGTCATGCTTGTCTGCGCGGCCGGGGCCGTGGCGGTCGTTGCCCTCATCATTTCGGACTGGATGTTCTGGGATCGCTACCTGCACGCGTACAGCTTCGACTCCTACGTCAGAAACCCGTTTCCCGCCGCAGACCGGTTGTATCCCCAGGAGGCCGTCCCCGGCGTGTCTGCGCCGGTGGAACTGCCCTCCGGCGATCCGGCTTCGCGCTCCATCAGCAATGAGGCGTTGCAGGCCGCAGTGGATTTTGCCGGGCGCACCCATTCCACTTCGCTGCTGGTCGCGCACAATGGCCGCATCGAGCTTGAGAAGTACTGGCTGGGGGCGGATGCGGGCACGCCGGTGGATTCGTTCTCGATGCACAAGACCGTCGTGGCCCTGTTGATCGGGATCGCGATCAGCGAGCGGGCCATCGGCGGCGTGGATGATCCGCTGTCGAAATACCTCGATGAGTGGGCCGGGGATGCGCGAGGAAGGATCACGCTGCGACAGCTCCTGCAGATGAACAGCGGCTTCGAACCCATGCAGTTCCCCAGGAATCCGTTTTCAAAACATGTGCGGCGCCAGATCGGGACCGATCTCGCGCAGGTGGCGCTCAGTTTCCCGCTCGTGGATGAACCGGGAACGGTATTCAGCTACAACGGGCTGAATCCCACGCTGCTGGTGATGGTCCTTGAACGCGCCACGGGGCGCCGCTACGCGGATTACCTGTCGGCAAAACTCTGGGCCCCGCTCGGCAACCGGACAGCGGCGGTATGGCTGGATCGGCCGGGGGGACTGGCCCGCGGCGCGACATCGTTGTTCGCCGTGCCGCGGGACTGGCTGCGCATCGGCCACCTGCTGCTGAACCGTGGGCGCGCCGGTGACCGGCAACTTGTGCCGGAGGACTGGGTTGTACAGATGACCACCCCGTCGCCCACCAATCCGCTGTACGGATTCCTGATCTGGATCGGCAGCCAGTACACCGAGAAGCGGACGCTGGACGCCTTCAAGGGGTTTGCCGCGAATGCGCGGGAGCCGTTTCTCGCGCCGGACATCGTCTATCTCGACGGGCTCGGCGGTCAGCGCGTCTACGTGATCCCGTCCCGGGATCTGGTTATTGTGCGCACCGGGGTGCTGGCCAGGGAGTGGGAAGACTCGCCGTTGCCGAACTTGGTACTGTCGGGCATCCTCGAACGGTGAGTCCGTCCGGAAGCATCACAACCGCCAAGGGGGAAAATTGAATCCAGGGGCTCCGAGGATTTTTTACGGCTGGTGGATCGTGCTCGCGTGCATGCTCTGCATCTCGACGGGCACGGGGCCCTTCGCGTTCGCCTCGCTCGGGCTGTTCATGCTCCCGCTGACGGAGGAATTCGGCTGGAGCCGGGCACAGGTCAGCCTGTGCACGACGATCCTCGTCGCGACCACGGCGGTGTCAATGCCGGTCATCGGCAGGTTCGTGGATCAGTATGGATCGCGCCGGATACTCGTATTTTCGATCCTGGCCATGGCGGCGTGTCTGGCCGCGATCCCGACGCTTGTGTCCGAGCTCTGGCATCTGGCGCTGATCTTCGTGCTTATCGGCACGCTGGCAGCCGGGACCAACAGCGTTCCGTACATGCCGATCCTGTCGGCCTGGTTCGACCGGCATCGCGGGCTGGCCATCGGTCTCTCGATTGCCGGCATCGGCCTGGGATACGCCTATGTGCCCCTGCTGCTGCAGTTTCTGATCGATCGCTTCGGCTGGCGATCCGGATACTACGCGCTCAGCATCATGGAAATGGCCGTGGCGATCCCGCTGGTCTGGCTGGTGCTGCGGGAATCGCCGGCCGAGATGGGATTGAAGCCCGATGGCGCCGCGGCCGGTTCCCAGCCGAAGGCCACCTCGCGCGAGGTCGGATTCAGCGTCCCGGAAATCCTCCGCCACCGGGAGTTCTGGATGCTGGTCGGCATCTTTGCCGTGCTGTCCTTCGTGCTCAACGGCATGCTGGCCCATCTTGTGCCGATGCTGGTGGACCGGGGAATGGAGGCCGGCAGCGCTGCGGCCGTGGCAGCGGTCGAGGGTGCCACGGTTTTCTTCAGCCGCATCTTCATCGGCTTCCTGATCGACAGGATCTTTGCGCCGCGGGTCGCGGTGGCGTTTTTCACGTTGTCGGCGCTTGGGATCGGCCTGTTTGCGCTGGGCGCGGTGGATGCCGCGGCGTTCTTCGCCGCGTTTCTGATCGGGCTCAGCCTCGGCGCCGAGATTGACATTCTCGCTTTCCTTGCCAGCCGCTATTTCGGTCTGCGCGCCTACGGTACGGCGTACGGTCTGCTGTTCGCGGCGGTGCTGTTCGGGACGGCCACCGGCCCGTTTGTCTTCGGACTGGGATTTGACCTGTCCGGCTCCTATGACATCGTTCTGGCCGGTTGCGTGCTCATCAACATACTGGCGGTGGCGCTGACCAGCCTGCTGGGTCCGTACCCGGACTGGGAGAAGGCGCCGTCAGCCGCCGCGGCATCCCCTCAATGAGGATTCATCCGATGGCATTCCACGACCTCCGCTCCTTCCTGGACGCCCTCGAGGCGGAAGGCGATCTGGTTCGCATCCACCACGAAGTGGACGCAGTGCACGAGATCGCGGCGCACATTCGCCGAAGTTCCGACACCGACGGTCCTGCGCTCCTGTTTGAGAAGGTCAGGTGTTGCGGAGTGCGCGCGGCCGGCGGCCTGTTTGCCAGCCGGCGCAAGGCGGTTCGGGCACTGGAAGTCGGCGCCGCCGAGGCGGTGGAGAAATTTGTCCGGGCAATGGAGGCGCCGATCCCGACCCGGCGGGTGGATTCCGGTCCCTGCAAGGACGTGGTTCTTACCGGCAACGACGCCGGCCTGACCGGGTTTCCGATCTGCACCTACAGCGAACTTGACAGCGGCCCGTTCATCACCGCGGCCGTGGCGATCAGCAGAGACCCGGAGGACGGCGGCAGGAACGCTTCGATCTACCGGTTCGAGCTGAAGGGCCCGCACCGCCTGGGCGTGCTGGCGGAAGCGCCGCACCATCTCGGGATTCACATTCAGAAGGCCGAGCAACGCAATGTGCCGCTGCCGGTGGCGCTGGCGGTCGGCGTCGCCCCGGCAGTGCTGATGGCAACGCAGTGGGAAGCGCCCTATGGCGTGGATGAACTGGGGCTGGCGGGCGCGTTGCTCGGACGGGCCGTGGAAGTTGTGCGCTGTGAAACATCCGACCTGGAAGTTCCCGCCGCAGCCGAAATCATCATCGAAGGCCGCATCCTTCCGGGTGTGCGCGAGACCGAAGGCCCGTTTGGCGAATACACCGGCTACTACACGCCGGCGTATCCGAAGCCGGTGCTGGAAATCACCGCCATCAGCCACCGGCGCGATCCGATCTTCCAGGCCATGCTCACCGGGATGCCCACCACCGAGAACCACGTCCTGAAAATGATCCCCATGGAGGCCTCGTGCCTCGTCAACCTGCGGCGCCGGTTTCCCGGTGTGACCGCGGTGCATTTCCCCGGCGCAGGCGGTGTCGGCCTCATGGGCGTGGTTGCGCTCAAGGTGCGCGCAAAGAATGAAGCGCGCGGCGTGCTGGCGACGATGCTGGGGAGCCAGGGCAACAAGCTGGTGATCGTTGTAGACGACGACATTGACGTGCTCGACATGCAGCAGGTCATGTGGGCGGTGTGCACCCGCTGCCAGCCGGATCGGGACGTGATCATTCTGCCGCGCATGCCGGGCTGGCAGCTCGATCCCTCCGCGCCGGAGCCGGGCACCTATGCAGTTATGGGCATCAATGCCACCCGGCCGGTCGGAGAGAAATTCGGAACGGTCGCGCGCGTGCCGGGCGTGGAATCCGTTCCGCCTTTTCGATAAGGGTCCCCGGAACCCGATGGAACTTCCCCAGGAACTGATCGGAATTCTGAAGCCCGGCGCGCCGGCGCTGCTGCTCAGCGTGGATGAGGCGGGTTTTCCACACAGCGTGTTTACCTGGGTGGTGTGCGCGGATCAGCCGCGTTTGCAGTTCGTGGTGGATATCGGCTCCGGCACCGAGAAGAACCTGCAGCGGACCGGTTCCGCGGCCCTCCAGGTCATCGCACCCGGCAATTTGATCTATCTCATCAAGGGCAGGGCGCGTTGCGTGAACGCACGCATGTCGGTTCCGATCCTGAGGCTAGCGCACTATGAACTGGAGGTGGCGAGCGCCAAGGATCAATCCTGGCCCGAGTCAACTGTTGCGCCGCTGGAATTCCAGTGGACCGGGACGCGCAGTCAGCGATTGCAGGAAGCGGAAACCGCGGTGCTCAACGAACTGCGCGGCGCCGCAGGTGCATAGCAGGCAGGGCAGCAGGCTGCCGAAAACAGGTTTCCCGGCAACCTGTCAGTCAACACCGTTTCCTGCCGGCGTTGCATTGACCCCCTGCCAGCGCTTGACGATGCCCGGGTCCAGTCCGAACAGGTCCAATACCCGCCCCACCGTGGTATTCAGGATGTCGTCAATGCTCCGTGGCCGGTTGTAGAACGCCGGGACCGGGGGAAAAAGTATCACGCCCATCAGCGAGGCTTCGTACATGAGGCGGCAATGCCCCGTATGCAGCGGCGTCTCGCGGGGCAGGACCACGAGGCGCCGGCGTTCCTTCAGCACCACGTCTGCGGCGCGCGCCAGAAGGTTGTCGGCATGGGAATGCACGATGGCGGACAACGTCCGCATCGAGCAGGGGGCGATGATCATGCCTTCGGTCCTGAACGAGCCGCTGGAAATGTTGGCGGCCACGTTCTTGTTGTTGTGGACCACGTCGGCCAGGCGTTCGATTTCAGCCAGCTGCAGATCGGTTTCGATGCCGACATTGAGCTTTGCGGTACTGCTCATGACGAGATGGACTTCGTAGTCCGGGATCCTTTGCAGCACCTCCAGCAGGCGGACGCCGTAGGGCAGGCCGCTGGCGCCGGAGATCCCGACAATCAGGCGTTTACTGGCGTTTTTCATTGTGGCCTTGAATCCATCATCTGACGGGCGCGGTCAGCGCGGGCAGTATTCCACAACCGGGCACCCGCTGCCGAATTCCGGCGACGCGCCTCGACAAAAATCTGCGAGTCGCGCCGCCGTCCGGAAGCTGCCGCGGACACGTTGATTTTCGCCCCGGTCATTGTTAAATTGTCGATCCGATTGTTAACAATCTCATTAATACCTGGAGCGTGGGCGAATTGGAACGCTCTTCGTCCCGGGACCCGCGCATGGGGGGAGTCGTCATGAATCGCATCGCTGCGCTGTGGGCCGACACTTGCATTTCGTTGGTGGCCGGATTGGTGCTGGCCACCTGCGCGGTTCCCGCCCATGCAGCCGAACTGGAAGAAATTGTCGTCACGGCCACCCGGCGCCAGGAATCCACGCAGGACATCCCCATCTCGGTGACCGCATTTTCCGCCGAGTCCATCGAGTCCCTCGGTTTTGCGCAGTCTTTCGACATCGCCTCCCAGGTTCCGAACCTGAAATTCATGGGCGAAACGGCCAGCACCATTCCGTTCATTTTCCTGCGCGGCATCGGCAATACCTCGTTCTTTGCCAACAGCATCAATCCGGTCGCGCTGTACGTGGATTCGGTGTACCTGGGCCAGAACATCACCCAGGGGTTCCAGTTGTTTGACCTGGAGCGCGTGGAAGTGCTGCGCGGCCCGCAGGGGACATTGTTCGGACGCAACACCACGGCGGGGCTGGTACATTTTCTGACCCGCAAGCCTTCCGTTGACGACGGCTTGAATGCGCGCGCGGAGATCACCGGCGGCGACTTCGGCCAGTTCGACGTGGAAGGCGCCGTCGGTTTCCCGCTGGGCGATCGCGCCGCGGCGCGAATTTCAGCGATCCAGCAGATGGGCAGTGGCATGTACGAAGTGGAAAACCCATTTCGTGACGTGGACAAGACCGGGGATGTGGACATGCGCTCCGTCCGTGCCCAGCTTTTGTGGTCGCCCACGGACGATGTGGAAGTGCTGATCCGCGGCCATTGGGGCGAGGACAATTCGGAACTCAATGCCCTGAAGCCCGGCTATATCGTCAGCCCGTTCGGCGTTCCCAACTGCCCGCCCGGCGCCGTCTCGGGCGCCCTGAACAACGGCTGCTCGGATCCGTTCGGCATCGGGCTGACCGTGGATCCGGACTTCGAAGATGTGCAGTTCACCTTCGATCCGTTCCAGGAACTGGAAGGCGGCGGCGTGTCGGGAGAAATCAACTGGATCATCGGCGACTATACGGTGACCTCCCTGACGGCATGGAACACGGCCGACATGACGCGGCTGGAGGACGATGACGCCAATATTCTCGCGATTCTGAGCGATACGTTTCTCGCCGACGCCGAATTTTTCAGCCAGGAGTTGCGGCTGACGTCCAATCTCGACGGGCCTTTCAACTGGATCCTCGGCGCGTACTATTACACCGACGAACTGGATTCGGCGCTGCACTTCAACAACGTGGATCTTGGTCCGCCGCCGGGCACCGGCATTCCCGTGCCGGTCGGCGTCGCCCAGAACATTTTTCAGGAAACCGAGAGCTGGTCGGTGTTCGGCGAGGTTACCTACAGGATCCTGGAACGGCTGACCGCACGTGCCGGCTTGCGCCTGACGGAAGATCAACGCAGCGTGGACATTGATTCGTTCTTCATGAACGCCCTGTTGCTGCCGCGGGAGCTGCCGATATCGCGGAGCGTGGCGCGCAACGCCCTGCTGTTCCCCCTCATCCTGCCCGCGTCGCTGAAAGACGACTGGTTTGAGTGGAGCGGCCGGTTCGCGCTCGACTACGAGTTTGCCGAACATCAGATGGTGTATTTCAGTGCCGCGCGCGGTTTCAAGGGCGGCGAGTTCAACGGCGGCGCGCTGCTGGACCCGAGCGAGGCCACCATTGCCGATCCGGAGTTCATGGACAGCTACGAACTGGGTTACAAGGGCACGCTGCTCGATCGCAGCCTGCAGCTCAACGTCACGGGATTTTTCATGCAGTACGACGACCAGCAGGTGTTGATTTCCGGCGCGACGCCGTTCGGCCTGCTCCCGTCGCTGCAGAATGCGGCATCCTCGGACATCAGGGGTGTGGAAGTGGAAATGCAGTGGCAGCCGGACGACAACTGGTTCCTGCTGCTGGGTGGAGCCCATCTGGACGCCGAGTTCGATCGGTTTCTTGACCCGGCCCTGGGCGTTGACCGGGAAGGAAACCGGCTGGCCCATGCCCCGGAATGGACCGTCAACGGCATCGTGCGCTACACGCAGCCCATCGGCGGGGGCACGGGTTCCGCGCAGGTGGACTGGTCGTGGAATGATGACCAGTTTTTCACCGTCGAAAATCTGCCGAGCCTGCGCGAGGGCGACTATGCCGTGGTCAATGGCCGGGTCAGCTACCGGTTCTGGAACGATCGCGTGGAACTGGCGCTGTTCGTAAAGAATATTTTCGACGAGGGATACAAGGCCACCGGGTTTGACACCGCCAGCGCGGGATTCGGCGCCCATGTCTATGTCATGAGCCGTCCGCGTACCTTTGGTGGGCAGTTGATCCTGAACTACGACTGAATAGCCGTTCCGAATTTCAGTTCAGGCGGGTGGTCCGATCCCATGTTGGCGGACCGTGTGCCGCAGGGACAGCGGCACCCGAGCCTACAGGGCAGATTGCTGCTCCTGCGCAATCTGCATTCCCGCCATCCCTGGCGGTCAGACTGTATTCACGGCGTGTCTGCCAACATGGGATCGGACCACCCGTTGGGTACTTGTAGCATGTTTTGGAACACGTATTTGGTTCGGTGTCAGTGCTCCACCTGCTGCACGATGCTTTCGTCCATTCTGCGCGTGCTGTGGCGCACGATGTAAACGCCGCCGATCACGATCAGCACGATGCCGACGAAAGTGATCGGATCCGGTTTCTCGCCCCAGATCGCATACCCGAGCAGCGCCACCCAGATCAGGGTCGCATAGTCGAGCGTGGCGGTCAGCGTAGCATCCACGCGCCGCAGCCCGGCGATGAAAAAAATTGTCGCCAGCGTGGCGAACAGACTCTGCAGGGCGAACAGCAGCCAATGCAGCCCGGCGGGCGGCAGCCACTGTGAGTGCCACAGCGTGATCGCCGCGATCACGGCCGACGGCGGATAGATATAGAAGGTCAACGCGATGGTAGTCTCCGTGCGCGACAGGCCGCGCGCCAGCAGGATCAGCAGCGCATAGACCAGTGCGCAGCCGAACATGATCACGTGGGCGACATGGAAATGCCCCGGATCGGGCCGCAGGATGATGATCACGCCCAGAAACCCGACGCCGATTGCGAGCCAGTTGTGCCCGGTGACTTTCTCGTTGAGAAACACCGGCGCCAGCAGCGCGACGAAGAACGGCGCCGCATGCCCGATGGCCTCCACTTCGATCATCGGGATCTTGGCCAGCGCATAGAACACGCCGAGGATCACCAGCGCCACCAGCAGGGCGCGCGCCATGTGTCCTTCAAGTCGCCGCGTGCGCAGGTCTGCGAGGCGGCGCGTGACGATGACAAACGCGGTCATGTACAGCGCGCCCAGCGTGCAGCGGATGAAAGCGATCTGCGGGGTGCCGTAGTCGGCAGACAGCCATTTGGTCAATGCGTCCGCCAGCGCGACCAGCAGCGTGGCGGCGAGTATGTAGGCGATCCCCAGTGCCCGGGGGCGATCGCGGAGGAAACTCAGTGGCACGGCGCCTGGATCATTTGTCCAGCGCCGCGATCAGTTCCGGCACGGCCTGGAACAGATCCGCGACCAGGCCATAATCCGCCACCTCGAAAATGGGCGCCTCGGCGTCCTTGTTGATGGCGACGATGACCTTGCTGTCCTTCATTCCGGCGAGGTGCTGGATGGCGCCGGAGATCCCCACGGCGATGTAGAGTTCAGGCGCAACAATCTTGCCGGTCTGCCCGACCTGGTAGTCGTTGGGGACGAAGCCCGCATCCACCGCGGCGCGGGAGGCGCCCACCGCGGCACCGAGCTTGTCCGCCAAGGCGTCGATCATCCGGAAGTTTTCGGCGCTGCCCAGGCCGCGCCCCCCGGAGACGATGACCTTCGCCGCGGTCAGTTCCGGCCGCTCGGAACGGGTCAGTTCCTGGCCCACGAATGCGGACAGGCCCGTGGACGGCGTCGGTTCCAGTGTCACCACGCCGGCGTTTCCGCCGCCGGCGGGCGCCGCATCGAAGCCGGTGGCGCGCACCGTGAGCACTTTCACGGCGTCAGTGCTTTGCACCGTCGCCAGCGCATTGCCGGCGTAAATCGGTCGCACAAACGTGTCCGGGCTCTCCACGCGAACGACGTCAGAGATCTGGGCCACGTCCAGCATTGCCGCCACGCGCGGCATGATGTTCTTGCCGAAAGTGGTCGCCGGCGCCAGCACGTGACTCATGCCGGCGGCCGCCTTCACGATCAACGGCGCCAACTCTTCGGCCAGCGCGTGTTCATAGTGCGCGGCATCCGCATGCAGCACGGTCCTGACGCCGGACACCTGCGCCGCGGCCCGGGCCGCGGCGCCGCACTCCCGCCCCGCAACCAGCACGGCAATGTCGCCGCCGATGCGCGCGGCCGCGGTCACGGCCGAGAGCGTTGCCGGCCGGAGCATCCGGTTGTCATGTTCCGCTACGACCAGCATGGTCATGTCAGATCACCTTACGTTCATTGCGCAGGCGGTGTACCAGCTCCTGCACCGATGCCACCTTGATGCCGCCGCCCCGCGCCGGTGGCTCCTCCACCTTCAGCACCTTGAGGCGCGAGGTGAGATCCACCCCGAGATCCGCGGCCTTGATCACATCCAGCGGTTTTTTCTTTGCCTTCATGATGTTCGGCAGCTTGACGTAGCGCGGCTCGTTCAGGCGCAGGTCGGTGGTGACGATGGCCGGAAGTTTCAGCATCAGTGTTTCCAGTCCGCCGTCCACTTCACGGGTGACGCGCAGCCCGCCGCCGGCAAACTCCAGTTTCGAGGCAAATGTCCCCTGCGCCCAGCCCAGCAGCGCCGCCAGCATCTGGCCGGTCTGATTGTTGTCGTCGTCAATCGCCTGCTTGCCGAGAATGATGACCTCCGGTTTTTCCCGATCCGCAACCGCCCGCAACACCTTGGCAACGCCCAGCGGCTGCGCTTCAACATCGGTTTCCACCAGGATGGCGCGGTCCGCGCCCATGGCGAGCGCGGTGCGCAGGATGTCCTGGCACTGGGCGCCGCCCACCGTGACCGCGACGATTTCCTTCACGGTGCCGGCCTCCTGCTGGCGCACGGCCTCTTCCATCGCGATCTCGCAGAAGGGATTCATGGCCATCTTGAGGTTGGCCAGTTCCACGCCGGAGCGGTCGCTTTTCACGCGCACGCGCACGTTGGCGTCCACAACGCGTTTGATGGGCACAAGAATCTTCATGGTTCAGGATCAGGGTGTTATGGGATATCCGGGCGGACGCGGAAGGCGCCGGATACCGCGCCGTCCCGGTAGAATGCCGCAGCGCAATAACATAGTAAAATCGCAACCATTGCAACTCCGGAGACATCCATGGCCGTCGCAAAACTGAATACGAAGCCGGTACACATCAAGGATCCGTCGCTGTTCCGCACCGAAGCCTACGTCAACGGTGAGTGGGTGCAGGCCGCCGACGGCGCCGTCATTGACGTAACCAACCCCGCGGACGGATCGTTGCTGGGCACGATCCCGAAACTTGACGCGGCCATGGTGCGCGGGGCGATCGACGCCGCCCACGCGGCCTGGCCGGCCTGGCGCGCCACGCTGGCGAAGGACAAGGCGCGCATCCTGCGCCGCTGGTATGAGTTGATCATGGAAAACCAGAAGGATCTGGCCGTGATCATGACGTTGGAGCAGGGCAAGTCGCTGACGGAGTCCATGGGCGAGATCGCCTATGCCGCCTCGTTTGTCGAGTGGTTTGCCGAGGAGGGCAAGCGCGTCTACGGCGACACCATCCCGCAGCACATGCACAACCGCCGCATCGTTGTCACCAAGGAGCCGGTGGGCGTGTGCGCCGCGATCACGCCGTGGAACTTTCCCGCCGCGATGATCACGCGGAAATGCGCGCCGGCGCTGGCGGCCGGATGTACGGCCATAGTCAAGCCCGCTTCGGAAACGCCGTTTTCTGCGCTGGCGCTGGCAGTGCTGGCCGGGCGGGCCGGTGTGCCGAAGGGCGTGTTCAACGTGGTCACCGGCAAGGCCGTGGTGGTGGGCGCGGAAATGACGTCGAATCCAGTCGTGCGCAAGCTGAGTTTCACCGGTTCAACGGAGATCGGATCGCTGTTGATGGCCCAGTGCGCCCCCACGGTGAAGAAGCTGTCCATGGAACTGGGCGGAAATGCGCCGTTCATCGTGTTCGACGATGCAGACCTGGATGCTGCGGTCACCGGAGCGATGGCGTCGAAGTACCGAAACAGCGGCCAGACCTGCGTCTGTGCGAACCGGCTGCTCGTGCAGGAAGGCATATATGATGAATTCGTGCGCCGGCTCGCCGGTGCCGTGCAAAGCCAGTTGCGTGTCGGCAATGGGCTGGAAGAGGGCGTGTCACAGGGGCCGCTCATTAATACTGCGGCGGTGGAGAAGGTGGAACAGCACATCCGGGACGCAGTCGGGAAGGGTGCGCGCGTTGTCGTCGGCGGTAAACGGCACGCGCTGGGCGGAACCTACTTCGAGCCCACGATCCTTGCGAACGTGACCCCGGCCATGGCAGTGGCGCGCGAAGAGACCTTCGGCCCGCTGGCACCGGTGTTCCGGTTCAGGACGGAAGACGAGGCGATCCACATGGCTAACGACACCGAGTTCGGCCTCGCTGCGTATTTTTACACCCGCGATCTGGGCCGCGCCTGGCGCGTGGGCGAGGCGCTGGAATATGGAATGGTATGCGTCAACAGCGGAATACTCTCCACGGAAGTCGCGCCCTTCGGCGGCATGAAGCACTCCGGCTTCGGCCGCGAGGGGTCGAAGTACGGGATCGAGGAGTATCTGGAGATCAAGTATTGGTGCTTGGGAGAGATTGACAAAAAATAAGTGGCTAGTGGCTGGTGGCTAGTGGCTGGCAAGAAAGAATTGAATACATACTTGACGCAGATTAACGAAGCGCCACGCTTACGTTAACAAACCAGCCACCAGCCACCAGCCACCAGCCACCAGCCACCAGCCACCAGCCACCAGCCACCAGCCACCAGCCACCAGCCACTCAATGGAACCAAATTAATGACGACTAACACAGAACTTCACCGCCGTCGCGAAGCCGCCGTCGTCCGCGGTGTCGCCAACATCCTGTCCGTCTACGCCGAGCGGGCGTTGAACGCCGAACTGTGGGACGTCGAGGGCCGGCGCTACATTGATTTCGCCAGCGGCATCGCCGTGGTGAACACCGGCCACAACCATCCGCGCGTGCGGGCGGCCGTCGAGGCCCAGTTGCAGAAGTTCAGCCACACGTGCTTTCAGGTTACGCCGTATGAGAATTACGTGGCGCTGGCGGAAAAGCTGAATGCCATCGTGCCGGGCAGCGAGCCGAAGAAGACCATATTTCTCACCACGGGTGCCGAGGCCGTGGAGAACGCGGTCAAGATCGCGCGCTTCGCCACCGGCCGGTCAGGCGTCATCGCCTTCAGCGGCGCATTCCACGGCCGCACGATGCTGGGCATGGCGCTCACCGGCAAGGTCGCGCCCTACAAGGTCGGATTCGGGCCGTTCCCCGCGGATATCTACCACGCGCCGTTCCCGATCCCCTATCACGGCGTGGACGTGGCCGATGCGCTGAAGGCGCTGGATCACCTGTTCAGGTCCGAGATCGATCCGGCCCGGGTCGCCGCGATGATCATCGAGCCGGTGCTGGGCGAGGGCGGGTTCTACGTCGCCCCGCCTGAGTTCCTGCAGGCGCTGCGCAGGATCTGCGATGAGAACGGCATCGTATTCATCGCCGACGAGATCCAGACCGGCTTCGCCCGTACCGGGCGCATGTTCGCCATCGAGCACGCCGGCGTGGAACCGGACATCATGACGCTGGCGAAGAGCCTCGCCGGCGGATTTCCGTTGTCCGCCGTCACCGGCAAGGCAAAGATCATGGATGCCCCCGGTCCCGGCGGACTGGGCGGTACCTATGCCGGGTCGCCCATTGCCTGCGCCGCGGCCCTGGCCGCCATTGAGGTGATCGAGAAGGAAAAGCTGTGCGATCGCGCCCAGCAAATCGGGCAACTGATTCGCAGCCGGCTCAGGACCATGCAGGAAAAGTTGTCCTGCATCGGGGAGATCCGGGCCCTGGGAGCAATGGTGTCCATCGAACTGGTGAAGAATCACAACGCCGCGGAGCCGGATGCGGACCTGACCAAGGCACTGGTACAGGAAGCCGCGAAGCGCGGCCTCGTGATCCTGCCCTGCGGCGTGCGCGGCAACGTGATCCGGTTCCTCGCGCCGCTGACGATTTCCGACGCGCTGCTGGAGGAAGGTATGGACATCCTCGTGGCCGCGCTTGAGCACATTGCTCATTAGCACCCAACAAGTGAAACCGGGGATTTCAAGGCGGACGGGCCCTGTCAGCGAGCACGGATGGAGGCAGGCGGTGACAGGACCCGCTCGCCCGGAGGCCACAGTACTTTTCAGGTTTTCATGCAATGACCTACTGGAAAAACACCGATCTCGCGTTCACACGCGAGGACCTGCGCGGCAGCGGCGATGAACCGACGTACAGCGGCGCAACCAGTTTCATGCGCCGCCGTTTCACCCGCGATCTCGCCGGCGTGGACGTGGCCGTGCTCGGCGTGCCCTGGGATCTCGGTACCAGCAACCGGCCCGGCGCGCGCTTCGGGCCGCGGGCGATCCGGGCGGCTTCCACGTTCCTGGCATGGGGCCGCCAGGACGGCTATGACTTCGATGTATTCGATCGCCTCGCTGTCGTGGATTATGGCGACTGCGGGTTCGACTTCGGCCGGCCGGAGGAAGCGCCATCCACCATCGAATCGCAGGTGGGTTCGATAATTGAGAAAGGATCGGCGGTACTGGCCCTGGGCGGCGATCACTTCCTCAGTTTTCCGGTGCTGAAGGCGACGGCGGCGCGGCACGGACCGCTGTCACTGATCCACTTTGATGCGCATTCCGATACCTGGAAGACCGAGCCGGGCCGGCGTGACCACGGTTCCATGTTCTATCACGCGGCCCGGGAGGGCATCGTAATGCCCGATCGATCGATCCAGATCGGGCTGCGCACGCCCAATGACGACACCTGGGGCTTTCAGCAGGTGAAGGCGCCGTGGGTGCACGAGCACGGCGTAGCCGCCACCGTGGACAGGATCCGCGCGGTTGTCGGCGATCGACGCTGCTACGTGACTTTCGACATTGATTGCCTCGACCCGGCGTTCGCGCCGGGCACCGGCACGCCGGTGATCGGCGGGCTGTCCACGCACACGGCGCAGCAGATCCTGCGTGGTCTCACCGGGCTCAATATCGTCGGCATGGACATCACGGAAGTTGCACCGCCCTACGACGTCGCCGAGATCACGGCGCTGGCCGGGGCCACGCTGGCGGTGGAGATGCTGTATCTTTTTGCGCTCTCTCCGCTGCGACTGCGAGAGTCAACCTGATTTTCAATCCCCGGGCAAAAACCCGGGCGACGCGGTCTGGAGACAACCTATGCTTGGCCTGATGATGGATATGCCGCTGACCGTGACGTCGATCATGGGACATGTGGAACGCGTGCATGGCGGCACCGGGATCGTGTCGGTTACACACGACCAGCCGCGCCATCGCTGCACCTATGCCGATGCCTTCCGCCGGGCGCGTCAACTTGCCAGTGCGCTTGCGGCATTCGGCATCCGCAACGGGGATCGCGTGGGCACGCTGGCCTGGAACGATTACCGGCATTTCGAGCTGTATTACGCGATCTCCTGCATGGGCGCGGTAACACACACCATCAACCCGCGCCTGTTTCCGGAGCAGATCGCCTGGATCGTCAACGATGCCCGTGACCGCGTGCTGTTTGTGGATCCGCTGGTGCTGCCGATCGTCGAGTCCGTGCGTCCGCAATTGCAACACGTGGAAACCATTGTCGTGCTGAGCGATGCGGCACACATGCCGGCGGTGGCGCACGCCGGGGCGCTGTGTTATGAAGGTTTCATCGCAGCGCAGCCGGAAGCGTTTTCCTGGCCGGACCTGGAGGAACAGACTGCATGCACGCTGTGTTACACCTCCGGCACCACCGGGAACCCCCGCGGCGTTCTGTATTCGCACCGCTCGCAGGTTTTGCATTCACTGTTCTCCTGTGCTGTGGACGCCCTGGCGCTTTCCGCACGCGACGTCGTAATGCCCGTTGTGCCCATGTTTCACGTCAATGCCTGGGGTCTGGCCTACTCCGCGCCGCTGGTCGGCGCCAAGCTGGTGTTTCCCGGGCCGAAGGCTGGCGACGGCGAGACGTTGCAGAATCTCATGGACACGGAACAGGTGACGTTTTCCGCCGGCGTGCCGACCGTGTGGCTGGCGTTGCTGGCTTACCTGCGCCGCACCGGCAAGCGCATTGATTCGTTGCAGCGCGTCGTCATTGGGGGCGCCGCCTGTCCGTGGTCGGTCATGGAGGAGTTCGAGCGGGATCATGGCGTACACGTTCATCATGCCTGGGGCATGACCGAAATGAGCCCGTTGGGCACCGTCAACCATCCAATCCGCGGCACCGAGACCCTGGCGCCGGACGAACAGAAGGCCCGGCGCATGAAGCAGGGTCGGGCGATGTTTGGAGTGGAGATGAAAGTTGTTGATGACTCCGGAGCGGAGTTGCCGTGGGACGGCAGGTCCGCGGGCCTGCTCAAGGTGCGCGGCCCGACGGTGTGCGCGGGGTATTTTCAGGAGACAGGCCCGGTAGAGGCACATGCCGAACCCGGCTGGTTCGCCACCGGCGACGTGGCGCACATTGATGCTGACGGTTATCTGCAGATCACCGATCGCGCCAAGGACGTCATCAAGTCCGGCGGAGAATGGATCAGTTCCATCGATCTCGAGAATGCCGCCATGGAACATCCGGCCGTGGCGGAAGCGGCCGTGATCGCCGTGCCGCACCCGACGTGGACCGAGCGGCCGTTATTGATCCTGGTGCTGCGCGAACGTTGCGCGTTGACACGGGAAGAAATGCTGGCGTTTCTGCGCGAACGGGTCGCCAAGTGGTGGCTGCCGGACGACGTCGTATTTGTGACGCAGATCCCTCACACGGCCACGGGAAAGATTCTGAAAACGAAGCTGCGCAAGCTGTATACGGACTACAAACTGCACGATGACGAAGAAGGGAAGGTGTCGGGCTGTCCCCCGGGACAATAGATCAAATTCAAGGAGTTGTCTGTCGTGGTGTGGGGAACTTGCATGGAATTTGCGGATCAGCCGGGCTTTATACGGCGCGCAATGCTGCGCAGTCGAACCCCGTCGGGGCGCGTGCTTTGAGTGATGCATCGAATCCATCGCGGCATCCGCTGGCTGACCTGTTCCTGATCAGCTTCCTGATTCTGTTATTCGAACTGGCGGCGATTCGCTGGTTCGCGAGCACGGTCGTCTTCCTCACGTTTTTTACCAATATTGTGCTGCTGGCCTGCTTTCTGGGCATGAGCGTGGGATTGCTCGCGGCCCGCAGACCGCAAAACTTCGTGCAGACGGCGTTGCCCGTGGCAATGCTGACGTTCGCCGCCGCAATCGCCACACACCTGCTTTATTGGCAATGGGCGGATCAGGTCACGGTCGCCCTCGGCAACCAGCAGACATCGCCCCGGATGATCTATTTCGGCACCGAATACCGGCCCGCCGATCCGGGCCGCTGGGTCATTCCAATGTGGGCGATAGCCGGCACGTTCTTCACGCTCATCGCACTCACTTTCGTCGGTCTTGGGCAGGTGATGGGCCGCGCGTTCGACGCCATTCCAGATCGCGTCGTGGCGTACAGTGTGGATATCCTGGGCAGCCTGGCCGGCATCACCGCATTCGCGGCAATGAGTTACTTTCAATTGCCGCCGACCGCGTGGTTCGTCCCAATCGTGTTGCTCATGCTTCACTTCGCCGGGTGGCGCAGGCCGTCACAGGTCGCCGCCGCGGCGGCGATGCTGATACTCGTCGGCATAGGCGCGCACGGCCGGATTGTCCATGGCCAGGTGTCCTGGTCGCCGTACTACAAGATCGCGTTCGACCCCCGGCTCCGGACGATCTCCACAAACGACATCGGACACCAGAGCATGGTGGAGATCGGGAAATACGGCACTGCATATCTGCTGCCGTACCTGATCAACCGCGACGCGGGTGGCACGGCGTTCGAGGAAGTGATGATCATTGGCGCGGGCAGCGGAAATGACGTCGCGGCAGCGCTGCGCGCCGGAGCCAGGCGCATCGACGCAGTCGAGATCGATCCGGGAATCACCGAGCTCGGCCGGCGCTGGCACCCCAACCAGCCCTATGCCGACGCGCGCGTGTCGGTTCATCTCGATGACGGTCGCAGTTTCGCGCGCAATACCGGCGGCAGATACGACCTCGCAGTGTACGCCCTGGTTGATTCATTGGTGCTGCACTCGGGCTACTCCAGCCTGCGGCTGGAGAATTTCCTTTTCTCCCGCGAGGCATTCGAGGACGTGAAGCGCACGCTCAAGCCTGACGGCGTTTTCGCCATGTACAACTTCTACCGGCAGGGCTGGGTGGTCGGCAGGGTCGCAAAAATGGCCCAGGAGGTATTCGGCGAGAAACCGCTGATCATTTCGCTGCCACACCAGGACCGGATCCAGCCCGATGACAGCCAGCGCGGCCATATAACTTTCCTGCTGGTCAGCGCCGATTCCAGACGCCTGCAGGCGGTGCGGGCCAGGTTCGAGAAAGGCGAGAGCTTCTGGGCACTCCCGGAGCCGCCCGCAAACGAGGCGATCAACGGCTTCCGTACCGCTGCTCCCGGGGCAGGCTGGGACAGGGCCGCGCCTGCGCAGATTGACCTTGACCGCATTAACCTGCTGCCGAGCGATGACTGGCCGCAGCTCTACCTTCGAAACCGCGAGATTCCATGGTCCCCGATCGGCCAGGGCATGCTCACCGTGGCCGTGCTGTCCCTGGCCATCCTGCTCGCGTTCGCACCGGAGCGGCGCCTCCGCCCCAACTGGCAGATGTTCTTCCTCGGCGCGGGCTTCATGTTGCTCGAAACCAAGGGCGTAGTGCACATGGCACTGCTTTTCGGCGGTACCTGGGTCGTGAATTCGGTGGTGTTCTTTGCCATCCTGGTGATGATCCTGTGCGCCAACCTTTACGTACTGGCGGCGAATCCACGCAAGCTGACGCCCTGCTATGCGCTGCTGGTCGCGGCGCTGCTCCTGAACGCCTTTGTGCCGATGAACGTGTTCCTGTCATTCCCCCCTGTCGCGCGGGTCGCCGGTTCCTGCCTGATAGTCTTCGTTCCGGTATTCTTCGCCGGGGTGATCTTCGCCTCCACGTTCAGGGAGAGCCGCCGCCCGGGCGTGGACTTGGGCTCCAACATAGCGGGCATCATCCTCGGCGGGCTGAGCGAGCAGTTGTCGCTGGTGCTGGGATTCAACAATCTTCTGCTGCTGGCGGCGGGATACTACCTGCTGTCGCTCGCGTTACGGCCTCGCGGCCCCCCGACACCGGCTTAGCGAACGTGCCGACGCAAGTCTCCGTCATGAGCAGCGACAAGACGCAGGTGGAATTGCCCATGTGGGCCGCGCCGGGCGTTTTTGCCACCCTCACGCTGGCGATGTTTTTCGATCTGCTCTTTACCGATGGACAAATCGTCTCGTCGTTGAACACGGACCTGGCGACGCAATTTGTCGCGTGGCGCGAATATGGATATTCACAATTGCGACTGGGAACGTTCCCGCTGTGGAATCCGCATATCTACAGCGGCACGCCTTATTTCGCCGGATTTCAATCGGCCTTGCTCTATCCGATAAACTGGCTGCATCTGTTTTTGCCGGCCACGCTCGCGATCAACTGGATCACTGCGATGCACGTATTCCTCGCCGGATATTTCACGTACCTCTGGTGCCGCAGGCAGGGGATCAACGCGGCCGGATCGATCGTCGCGGGAATCATCTTCATGTTCTCCGGCCCGTTCTTCATGCGCGTCTATGCCGGTCACCTGCCCCACCTTGGCGTGATGATCTGGACACCGCTCATGCTTCTGGCGCTGGACGCGCTTTCGCAAACCGGTGATTGGCGATGGATCATCCCCGGCAGCGGCGCGACAACCATGCACATTCTCGCCGGTCATCCGCAGTATGTTTATTACACCGGCATCGCGCTGACAATCTATGTCGCGATTCTGACGATCCGTTCAACGCATCGGCGGTGCATCGTTGCCGGTATGCTCGCAATGTATCTGATCGCATCGTTGATCTCCGCGGTGCAGTTGTTCTCAAGTGTCCAGGCGGCCGGTGAATTCGTGCGCAGTGATGGCGCCAGTTTCCAGTTCGCATCCACGCTGGCGCTGTCACCGGCAAGCGTGATCACGGCCATCGCGCCGAATTTTTTCGGTTCCGTGCCGATGGCGCCATCCGGCCATTACGGCCACGCTTATTGGGGCGGATCGTATCTGTGGGAGATGACGGTGTTCGCGGGCATCGGTGGACTGACCCTGGCGGTGATCGGCGCAGTCCGTGGGCCGCGACAAGTCGCCGCACCGGCAATGGTCATGATCGTCATCACGCTCGTGTTGGCGTTGGGGCGCCACACGCCGCTTTACGGACCGATGTTTGAATTATTGCCCGGATACGGCAGCTTTCGCGCTACCGCGAAATTCGTGTATCTCACGGTGCTGTTCGTTGCACTTCTGGCCGCGCTGGGACTGGATTCTGTCTGGCGCAATCCGCCACTTGCGCGGCGATTCAGCATCGGTGTTGCCGCCGCCGCGGTGCTCATCGCGCTGGTGGCCGCAATTATCCGGCAATCGTTCGACCACTGGACAGGCTTCGTTCATGCGGTGGTTGTCGCCGCCGTCAACAGTCACGAATATTTCTTCCCTCTCGACCCGAGCGAGCCGGCATTTCTGGATCGAGCCTGGAATCAGGCGATTGGCTCGCTCGGTCTCGCAGCCGGCATGTGCGCCTTGTTCGCGGCGCTGTTGTGGATGGCGCCGAACAGGAAATGGATGCCACATCTGCTCATGGTGACCGTGGCGGCGGAGATGTTCGCCTTCGGCCGCGCGATTCGCGCGACTACCGAACCAAGACCCCGGCCGATCCCGGCGATCTGGCGAAGCGCGATCGGTGCAATGCCGCCAGACACGCGCCTGCTCGCGCCGGAACCGCAGTTCGCCAATGCGGGGATGCTCGATGGATTCGAAAATCTTGCCGGTTACGACCCCGGCGTACTGCGCCGATATGCCGAGTTGAACTTCGCGTCGCAACAGCTGCCCTACTCGCAAGCCACGCAATATGTGCGATTCGACCAGCGCAGCGAGCCGCTGCTGCGCATGTTCAGATGCAGGTTGATCATGGCCGATCCGGCACAACCGCCCGTGGAGGTGCCGAACCCGCTCGCGGTTGCGCAACTCGTGTCACACTGGGTCACGGCGGAAAACGTCGATCAGGCGATCGCGCATGTCACGCAATCGGACTTCGATCCCGCGACAACTGTGGTACTCGAATCACCGGTTGACTTGCCCGGCGGCGAAAGTTCCGACTCCCCTGGCACCGTTCGTCTGCGGGATCGCCGGATTGGTCGGGTTGAAATCGAGGCGGATGTATCACGACCCGCCGTGCTTCTGGTGACCGAGAATTACAGCACGGGCTGGCGCGTGATCCCCGTCGCGAAAGCGCAAAGCAGATATCAAATCCTGCCCGCAAATCATGCGCTGATGGCGATCCCCCTTCAGACGGGCAGACATCATCTCGTTCTCGAGTATTCCCCTGCGGCGTTCCGGATCGGGCAATGGGTTTCGATAACTTCGCTTATATCGTTCTTCCTTGGTTCAATCTGGCTGGTTCGAAAAGCGAAATAAACAGGGCAGGAGTCTGAGCCGTCCCCGGCATCGGCAAGATCCTGAAGACGGAATTGCGGAAGCGATTTGGGGACCACAAGCTCCCGGTTCAGATTTTCCCCCGTGGCAGGAATATGAAGTTCGGAGATTCATCGAAGCGGGTCACACGCACCAGCCTGCCGTCTCTCCACAGGTGGAAGTCGTAATCGAGGTCTTGGAGCAGTTCCTCGAGTTGCGCGATGGTATTCCCGTAGCGCGCGAGCTGCGCCGCCTTCACCTCCAAAATGAGGCGCGGCCGGAACTTTTCAAGCGTGCGCAAAGCGCCGCGCAGCACGCGGTACTCGGCGCCCTCGACATCGCATTTCACCAGCGCGCAGTTGCGGACGTCATGCGACTCGACGAACCGGTCCAGCGTTGTCACTTCCACGGTCTCGAAAATGGCGGGGCCGGACCCGCCCGTTGCCAGGTGCGCGAGTCCGACGCCGAGGCGGCCGCCGGGCTTGATCGGGATCTCGAGTTGCATCCGGCCGTTTTCATCCGCCACGGCCAGTTCGTGAAAGCTGACGTTCCGCGTGCGCAGCAGGCGGCACATCAGGCGCAAGCCCGACAGCGTGATCGCGGAGGGCTCGATGGCATGGACCCGGCCTTGCGTGCCGACCAGCGGAGACATGACGCGCACGTACTGGCCGTAATTCGCGCCCACATCGATCGCGACATCGCCGGGCCGAAGCAACAACGGCAGCGCGGCGGTCTCCCGCGGCGGCTTGGGATACACCGCCATCCGCAATATGCGCGGGTATTGCGTGATTCGGCGGTACGCGGCGTCACCCAGCAATCCGCGAATCGCGCGGCGCATCCGGTCAGTTCAGGAAATTGCGCAGTTGCTGCGCCATGCTTTGGCAGGCATTGGACTGCACGCGCGCCAGCAGCGGCACCGGAATGAAGATGGCAGGCAGAAACGAAGTGCCCTGGGTTTCGGTATTGATTTTCCCCGACAATGTCAGTTCCTTGAAATCCCAGATGCTGGCCTCGTAATTGGCCTCGTCATCCCAGGTGGCGAAACCGAAACAGCCGCCGCCGCCCGGGCCGATGGCGCAGGAAATGGACCCCTTGCTGTTCACGGTCTCGGTAAAGCCGTCGATCCAGACGAAATAGCGCACGCCGAAATTCTGGAATTTCTGTTTGATCTCCGGGATCTGCGCCAGCCGTTCCAGGTTTTTCACGTCCGTGGGCGCGGTGCTGGTTTCAAAATAGGGGTACATGGAATCAACGAAGGTTTTCTCCGGAACCACGTTGATGGGATTGCCGCCGCGCGTCAGGTTCTCGCCGACGCAGCGAATGAAATCATCCTCGGTCTCATGCTCGCTGTTGCTGCGCCGCCCGAGCACGACGATGGACTCGCCGGTGGCAATGTGCGTTGCCGCGATGCGGTGTTCGTCTATGACCGTCGTGCTCTTGCAGCCGGCGCCCAGGATGAGCACGCCCAGGAGCCGCATCAGTTGCGCGCGCGGCGTTCGCCGCGGATATTGCGCAACGCAGCGATCAGCAGGCGTCTCCATAACGGTTGCAATCCCGGGTTTTCAACGCCAGCCAGCGCCGCACGTCCGGTACCTTCTCGAAACCCAGCGCCAGTTTCGCCCCGGCGTCGCGCATCGCAAGATTGATGGCCGTGGACAGGCCGTCGTCCTTGCTTTTCAGGATCGCGGTCTCGACCTTGCCATAGCCGGTCAACGGCCACTCGGCCACGAGTTGGCCGTCGCTGTCGTATAACTGCAGTTGGTACTTGATCCAGGCTTCATACAGTTCGGTCTTGGTCTCCGTCGGCAGCGCGAACTGCATCTCCGCAACGCGCGGCGCGATGACGCCCGCCACACCGCCGACGCCGGTCGTCGCGGCGGCCGGAGTGACGGCTTCAAACATTGACGGCAGGATGCGATCGAACAGCGCCACCTGGGAATCGCCGCTCTCTATTTTCCAGTCCGGCCGGTCCTCGGTATTCTCGGTGTATGCGTATGTGCGCAGCACCGGGTCGTAGTACACGCCTAGGTTCAGCGGTATCCGGTTCACGGTGGGGATTGGGACCTCGCTGTCCACTTTAATCTGCACCGATTGGGTGCACGCGGTCGCAAGCGCCAGCACGCCGAGGGTCAACGCCCGGCAAAGCAGCAAGGTGATGAATTGGTGGTTGGTTTGGCGCATACGGATCGGCCTGCCGAACGCTGGTTCGACCCGGTTTCCGTCCCGGGGTTCCGGATCAGAACGGTGTCCCAATAGTGTAGCGGAATTTCTCCCGGGTGCCGCGAAAGTCGTTCAACCCCACGAATGTGCCCATGTTTTTCCGGGTCATTTCCCGCATCAGGTTGGCGAAACGGGCGCCGGTGATCTGCTGCTGGGCCGCGAACTGCACCGGGAACCCGATGGCGTGGATACGGATCTGCGGCACGCCGTCATTGTTTTTCGGGTTCAGCCGCTCGACCTCGTCCAGTACCCGCCGCACTGAATCGCCGGTGAAATCGTCGCCGAACACGTAGATGCTGATGCGCCGGTCCGGTTCGTGATAAGTCCGGATCGCCTTCTCAATACCCTCCACCGGGCTGCTGTTGCTGAACGGATTCCAGGTGCGCAGGCGATCCAGGATGATCTTGCGCCGCGCGGGCGAATCCGGGATCCATTTCCCGCGGTAATCCTGGAACATGTAGCCGCCCTGGTCGTCCATGACCTGGATGCCTTTCACCTTCGGATAGATCTCCAGCACGCCGATCATCTCCTGCATGACGCGGTTCCACGCGTACTGGAACATGCTGCCGGACGTGTCAATGACGAAGATGACGTATTCGCTGTCCACGGGGATGCCGCCGACCAGATCGGTGCGCACCTGCTCGCGCCGGGCCGACAGGCGGCGCATTTCTTCGGTCAGATTCTGCAGCGCGGCCTGCAATTCGCCCTTGCGCGCGGCATTGGCGCTGGCCGATTTTTCCATGCCGGCGGCGTGATCGCGCAGGGCGCCAAATTCTCGGGCAAGCCGCGCCACCCGCTCCTTGATCTCGGACAGCTGTTCGCGCGCCGCGGTCAGGTCCCGGTTCAACACGCGCGCCTCGCCGCGGATCTCGAACAGCTTTTCCTGCATGTCGGCGATGATGCCGTCCAGGGACTGCGGCGCCGGTTCCAGTACCAATGGTTCCCCCGGTTTCGAGATCATTATCAGCAGGATGATGGCGCCAAGTCCGCAGGTGATCACGTCCAGGAAGGACAGGCTGAACGCCTCCGCGCCGCGCCGCCGTCTCATGGCCAGTCCGCCGCCGGGCTCAGGAACGATCCGCCGCTGGCTACGGCCAGGCCCCAGAACGAAAACGCCGCCATGGGATCGCCCTCCATGGGCAGCAGGATGGTATTGACTGGAACATTGTTGGGAAGCTGGTTTGCGGCGGCATTGAACAGCTTCAAGCGTTCGTTGCCGGTGACCTTGCCGCCGCGGCGGGGCGTCGAGATACCCTGGGTCGGCAGCCCGTCGGTGATCAGGTACACGTTATCCGGCAGCGGGCGCAATCGCGCCACGGCCTGGAATGCGCGTTCCAGGCTGGTCCCCCCGTCCGGAGCGGCGTCGCGCGCCGCCTGCACCGCCGTTTCCAGTTGTCCGGCATTGGCGACGTCCAGCCACTGACCCTCGGTGCCGGGCACGGCCGCTTTCACGTCGGTGTCGAACAGGTACACCTGGAATTTTCCACCCACCGGAAAGCGCGTCGTCAACCAGTCCAGCGTGGCCACCGCCTGGCGCCATTTCCGCGATCCGGTCCTGCGTTCGTCGGTCATGTTCCTGCGCCGGATCACGTTTACCAGGGTTTCATCGAGCATGCTGGCCGAGGTGTCCAGCAACACCAATATCCGGTCGCCGCCGATCTGCAGGCCGGTGAGATACTGCCGCGTCCCTTCGCCACTGAAGGCCCGGGTGTGTTCCCCGGTCTTGGCCTGCTCCAATTCCAGCTGCTGCTTCTTCTGCTCCAGGTCGCGGATCTGGGCCTCCAGTGCGGCCAGCTCATCCGTGGCGGAGCTGGCCCGCTTTGCGTCCGTATCACCCTGCGCCTCCCGGATCTGATCCTGTATGCGGCGCGCCATCCCCTCCGCGATTACCCTTTGCTGCTCCAGCCCGTCAATGGTGTTGCGCAGCTCCGCGAGTCCTTTTTGACCATCCCGCACCTCGCGATCCAGCAGATTGACCTCGGCGCGCTGATCCGGCGGTGTGTCGGCGGCGGGCACGGTGGCATTGACATTGTGCTTGATGATCAGAAACAACAACACCATCGCCCCGAGCCCGCAGGACATGATGTCCAGGAACGACAGGCTGAAGGTGGGCAGCGGGCGGCGGTTACGTGGCATCCGGGTGCGTGGTGCTGATGAGTGAGTAAACCGTATCCGAGCCGGCAAAGCTGATCTTGTCGCCGGCGGCAAGCCGGCGCGGGCCGTCTACACGTTCGCCGTCCACGTAAATGGTGATGTCGGCGAGCGGCGTGATGCGGATGTCCATGCCGTTTCCGGTGATGGAGCACGACGATGTAGGCTGCGCCGCGGTACCGATGGACCCGCGCGCGGAAAGGTAGAGCGTGCGATCGGATACCGGATAGGCCAGGTAGCCGTGCAACAGATGGGTGGCCGCCCGGCTGTCCCGGGCCGGGCGCCGGGCGGTGACGGCCTCGGGATCGGCTGAGCGCAGCGCGGCCGCTTCCGGAGCCGGCAGTCTGGTTACAAAATTCAGGTTGGGGCCGCCGCTCTGGATGCGCTCCAGGTGCGCCAGGCAGCCGCGCCGGACCGCGTCCTCACCCAGTACCGGCGCCGCGCCGCATGCGGCCGCAAGTCCGGGCATAGCGGCGGCGCGATCGCCCAGCAGCGCCATTCGGCCCGGTTCCAGCCGTTGCACGATGGCGGCATATTCCCTTTGCAGCCGCGCGACCATCCCGTCTCGGGTGACGCGCGCCTGCTGGCGCGATCTGCCTGCGGCAATGTCCAGCAGGATCTCGTGTTGCGACTGCAGTGCGGCGAGACAGCGCGGCAACTGATCGTAAACCGCCTGTTCGGTCTCGGCGCGATGCAACGGGTCGAAGCGCGACTGTTGAATGAATGCGTCCGCGACCAGCTCCGCGGCAGCATCATGGAACGCCAGTATGCCGCTTCCTTCCACCACATCCACGCTTTGCCGCTGTACCTCGTTGCCCACGTCAATGCGCGTCAGCACTGCCTGGTGTAGTTGCAGTTCAATGTGCTGATATCTGCCGGCGCCCGCGACGGATGCGGCGGCTGCCACCGCGGCATCCACCAGGCCGGCTGCTTTGAAGGAGCAGGATTGGCTGATGCCCAGCAGCAATGACAGTTGCGCGGAGGAAAAACTGCCGGGGACCGCAAAAATGACCTGTTCCGGTTTGCCGGCCTGTTCGTGCAGCAACCGCAGGTGATGCCAGGCCAGATCCGCGTTGTGCCGCAGCGTGCCGGCGGCATCCGGCCAAGGCTCCTGACTCAGCGCCGACCAGAACCGGTTGTAGGTGTTGCGCGGATGCAGATGCGCGACTTGCGCGGCCTGTTCTCCGAGTTTCAGCTCGTTGCCCTGGATCACGGCTATGCCGGGGCTGCGCAACAGCGGCCGATCGCCGCGGCTGACGCGTATGTCGGCATCGTTGAGCTCGATGATGCACGGTGGCGCCATGATGGAACGAAGGTTCAGCGGACCTGCAGGTGATAAATGAGATTCTGGTCACAGTAGTTCTGCGTATCCAGCACCAGGCGCTCCTGCAGCAACTGCAGTTGATGCATCAGAAACATGATAACCATGCTGACTACAAGCGCGATAAGCGTGGAATTGAACGCCACGCCCAGGCTGACGGTGACGCCGACGATGTCGCCCTCAACGGCGCGCTGCGCCTGACCGAGGGCATCGCCGATCCCGCGCACCGTGCCGAGGAAGCCGAGGGACGGAATGGCCCAGATGATGTAACGCACCAGCGACAGTTCCGAATCGAGCCGATTTGATTCCACGTCGCAGGCATTGCTTACGGCGGCGGCCGCGTCCTGGATATTGCGCGTCGATCCGAACCGCTGCAGGGCGGTGAGCAGCGCGCGCGGCAGCAGGTACTCGCGCTGGTTCGCGGGCAGAGCCTGCAACGGGCGCGCAAACTTGCGCGCGTCCTCGGGCAGGATGCTCGTTCCCTCGGTCACCTCCAGCAGCGATTGGCGCAGCAGTCGTCGCTCTCCCATGGTCTGGTGCAGTTTCAGCCCCATGATGGCCACCGCCCAAAACGCCAGAATGATCTCCGATTCCTGCTCATAATCCTTGAGCACGATGTAGATGGAGCGCGGCAGTTCGGCGCTTTCCCCGGCCTCCTGCCGCGCGCGTTGATCGGCCAACAACGCATCCGACGCCGGCCACACGACCATCACATACAACGTGTGCACCAGGATGATGGACACAATCAGCGAGGCGAGCTGGAAGAAGAAGTCGGAGGAGACGGTGTGCTTCATAGGCCGATTTGGATGGGAAGTCAATTAATCGGTATCTCGTGAAGCGTATCTCGTGAAGCGTGTCTCGTATCTTGGACAAACGCTGTCATGCTTGCAGGGCAGATTCGGAGGAATCTTGTCCTGCGAGATACGAGATACGAACGACGAGATACGGGTTTTCATATGTCCACCGGAAATGACACCGACAAATCCTCGGAGATTTCCTCGCTGGGCACGAAGGACTCCGGGCTTTTCGATGCGGAGGTCGCCTGCTGCTTCGATGCCGGTGACGGCGTGGCCGCTCCGGGATCCCCGGCCGGCACGGGCGCCTGCGTTCCGGTTTCCGCCGGTGCAGCTTCAGGTGCTGCGGGAGTTTCATCGGCGGCGAAGCCCGCGCCGTATAACAGCGCCAGCAATGCCACAACATATGTCGTTCGCAAGATGTTCATTCCAGATAGCGGGCAATGCGGAAACCTACATCATCGCGTCCGTCCACGCCATAGTCGCGAAAACTCAATCGCAGTTCCGTCACCGTACCGTGCGCCCAGCTCGCGCCGCGGATCACGTGGTGCTGTCCGCCCCCTGGCCCCTGGGGATCGGTCATCGGCGCGGTCTGCTCCGCCGGCACGTCGTACCAGTCATGCACCCACTCCGCGACGTTCCCGTCGAGGTCATACAGACCCCTGCCGTTGTGCGCGAAGCTGCCCACCGGGGCGGAAACCGGGTAGCCGTCCTGGTATTTTTCCAGCACCTGGGCGACCAGGCCGACCGCCGACTGATCGGCAAAGTTGCCGGCCCTGGGCGGCGGCGGCAGCGATTCGCCCCACGCAAAGCGCGCCATGCCGCCGGGATGCTGGCGGGCAGCCCATTCCCATTCCGCTTCGGTGGGCAGGCGGTAGCCCGCTGCGCCGGGTGTCGCGCCCAGCACCTTGCCGTCGCGCACAAGGTAAAACGGCTGCAGCCCGTCTTTTTCGCTCAACCAGTTGCAGAACAGTGCCGCGCGCTCCCACGGGATCTTGACCGCCGGCTGGTTGGCGCCGTCCAGGTTTTTCTCCTGAAAATTTCCGGAACTGTGAGTCGGGTCGAAGTTCTTGAACTCGGCGTTCGTGGTCTCCTTCACCGACAGGTAGAACGGGCGCTTGAGCAGCACCGCGCGCAACGCCTCATTTGCGCGCCGGCCCGGTTCGCGTCGCGACGCGCCCAGCATGAACACCCCCTCGGGCCGGAACAGTTTCAAATCCTGTCCTCCGCCTGCCGTAATCTGCGGCTTGATGGACGCCTGTCGGGCTTCCCCCTCGGTCATCAATTTCACGTGCAGTTGCTGCGGGATCCCGGCGCGCGGCGTGATCGTGGTTTCGTGGGCGACGTAGCCCGGCTTGTGAATGCGGATGACATGCGCGCGCGTGTTTAACTCCACCGTCTGCGCCGCCGGGCCGCGCGCTTCGCCGTCTATGAACAGCTCCGCATCGGCAGGTGACGCGCGTATTTCCACCGCGGCCACATCCGCTGTCAGATTCACCTCCAGCGCGCGCCGTTCTCCGGATGCGAGCCGGACGCCGCGCTCGGCCGAGGCATAGCCGTCGCGAAACAGGCGCACCGTGCTGTTTTCTCCCGGTGTCAGGGCCAGCTCCAGCGGTGTGCGGCCTTCGAACCGGCCGTTGACGGTAACGCTGGCGCCGGCGGGAATGCTGCGCAGTTCCAGCACGGCGTCGGCGGGCTGCAGCAGGATTTCAGGCAGGATCAGGGGCTGGCCCGCAACGATATCCAGTTTTCGCAGTTCGGATTTGTAGCCGGACAACTGCACGCGAATCGCGCGCCGGCCCTCGAGGATCTGCGCCTGCAGCGGCGTGTGGCCCACCGACTGCTCATCAACAAAGATCTCGGCGCCCGCAGGATCGGAGCTCAGCGTCACATCGGCCCATGCCGGCTTGAGGTCCACGTTCAGAGTCTGTTCCACGCCCAGCCCCTCGATACTGACAGCCTGTTCGACGGGTTGATGCCGATCCAGACTGAACCGCAGCGCGTGCCCGCCCGCCTCGAGCTTTTCCACCAGAAGCGGCGTGCGCCCGCGCAGGTCGCCGTCCACCGCGACCTCCGCGCCCGTGGGGCGCGATTCGATGCGCAACTTTCCCGGGAGCTTCGCCAGTACAAAGGACTTGCGCTGATTCTGCTCCGGCCCGATCTCCAGCATCGTATCCAGCGGATGATAGCCCGGCGCGCGCAGGCGGAGATCGTAGCGTCCCGGTCGCAACAGGAAGCGGCCGCCGAATTGCAGCTTGAAGCGCGCCGCGATCTCGATCTCCGTCTGTTCCGGGTCGGTAACCACGTGTACTGATTTTGCCGATACGACAAACCAGCCGATTGCGCCCAGGGCACACAGCACCAGACCAAACAACAATGCCGCGACCGGCAGCCGGCGGCGCCGCCGGGTGCCGTGCGCGGCCGGCGGCGTAAACGGCGCGGGCCGGATTATGCCGCCGTCATCAAAACGCGCGGGTTCGATCTGCTGTATTTCACGCGGACCCATTCAAGTTCCTGCGCCGACGGTTTCGGTGCAGCGTATCTCCACCGGCGCCGGCGCGGCGCCGGCCGCGAGCGTCAATTCGACGCGCGCGTCCCGGAAACCGGGGCGCGTGCCGACGATCACATGGCGGCCGGGCCTCAACGTGATCTCCTTGCTGACAAAGCGGCCCAGCTTGCCGACCCGGTACACGGTTACCTCGGTCTTGCCGTCGGACACGAATGTTACGGCAATCGGGACGCGCGCCTCCTGCAGCAACGCGGTCAGCGCGGCGATCTGCCGCTTCAGTTTCGTTCCCGGCCCGCTGATCTCCCCGGAATGCAGCAGCAGCGCAGTGGTTTCTTCATATACCGTGTCGTCAGAGAGCCGCTCCGGCCGCGCAATTGCCAGTGACAATTGCCTGTCCAGATCGCTGCGCCGCGTGGCATTCTCGATCCCGGACTGCGCCGCCAGCAGATTCGCGTCCAGCTTCAGTGCCGCCTCGTACGCCGAGATTGCGGCGGCCCAGTCCTCGGACTGTTCGGCGGCCTGCGCCGCCGCCAGGTGCCGCCCGATCTCCGCCGAGGTCAGGCCGGTTTCGGCCTGACGCAGCGCGTCCGCGGCTTCGGGCGAGCCCGGCCGGAGGCGCAGGGCGGCGCTGAAATGCCCACGCGCCGCCCCCAGATCGCCGTTGTCGAGGGCCGCGAATCCGGCGCTCATTGCGGCCCGGTATGCCCGCGCGCCGAGTTCGCTGCGGGCGTTTTGCAGTCGTTCCCGGGCCGGTTGAAACTCTGGATCGAGGTCGCTGGCCTTTTGGTATGCCTCCGCCGCGCCGGGCAGATCCCCCGCGCCGGACAGCTCCTCGCCGCGCCGGATCAGCTCGATGACCTGATCCATGTGTCCGGCGCGCTCCGCTCCCTTGTGCGCGCCGGGGTCATCCGGGCGGATCAACAATGCCGTATGAAACTGCCCGGCCGCGGCCTGGCCGTTGCCTTCGTTAAGCGCCTGATTGCCGCGCGCCATCGAGTCCGTGAAAACTGCGTCGGCCCGCCGGATCAACGCTTTGAACCGCGGCAGCGCCGACTGGAAGGCATCGCGCGCCGACGCGTAATCCAGGGATCGGTAGAAACGATCGCCTGCGGCGAGACTGTCCGCCCCGGCGCGGTAATCGGCCCCGGCCCAGGACTGCACGCCCATCGCCAGCAACGCCTGGTCCAGTTCCCGCAACCGCTCCAACAGCTCCTGGGCGGCGGCCCGCGCTGCGCCGATTTCCGTTTTCGTCAATTCCGATTGGGTGTCTCCAGGCTTTGGCACCGGTTCCGGGCGCGGGTCAGGCTTTGAGACAGCCGGCTTCGGGGGGGCGGATTCGGTCCGGCCCTGCCACTGGGGAAGAACGAAGATCACGAACAGCGCGGCAAGCGTCAGCAAACCGATGACGATGGCGGGCCAAAGCAACGGGCTGCCGGGAGTCCCGGTCACGGGCGGCGCAACCTCACCCGGCGCGTTGCCGAGCTTTACCGGCGCGGGCGCGATGCGATCAAAGGGATGAGTGGGTTGTTCCATGGCAATAAGGGCGCGGTTGCAATCATTGCATGCATTTATCGGCCGGCGTAAAGCCGGCCCCACAAGAATCTCTGGAATCCGAACGCCCTTGTGGGGCCGGGTTCATCCCGGCCGGGAGGCGCGCATCGGAAAATAGACACTTGAGGTCCGGAAGACCTCGTGCTTGATGTTACTGTTCTCTTACCGGCAGTGTCGGTGCCGTCCCGGTCTCGGTGCGATAGATCTCCTGCAGGATCTCGCGCCACTGCGCGTACTGCTGATCTACCGTACCGGACAGCGTGACGGTCCGATCCTCCAGCTCCATCCGGTGCGGCTGAATGTCCGCGTCAAGGGAGGCGGCGATTTCCTTCAACGACTCCAGGTGCAGTTTCGCCTCGGCGTTGCGGTCCAGCCCGCTCTTCACGAGCATCGCGCCGGCGCCGATGCCGGTCAGTCCGCCCAGCGTGCCCAGCGTCCGCAGGCCGGGATCGCTGCTGTTGGCGCCAAAATAGATGGCGGCTATGCTGGCGGCGATGGCCGCAATGCCGCCCACGGTGCGCGCCGCCGCGGAACCACGCGCCTCATGCAACTGCCGGATCTCGGAATAGCTTTCGTTGCGCCATTGCAGATAGGGACTGCGCATCTTCGCCGCGTAGCCGGTGTAGTGGTCCTGAAGGGTATCCACGAACAGATTGTCGCGCTCACGGATGCGCCGCAGCCGCTCCATCAACGGGTCATTGTCGGCGGGCAGGCGCGCGATGCTGTATCGCCCCTTGCCGTCCCGGGTCAGGTATCCCGAGTAAATCTCCGGAGCGAAACGCTCGGCAAAGCGCAATTCGCTGATGGTGCGCAACGCACTCACCTGCGCCGGGGTTATCTGGCTGCGAAACGCGGCCATGTCGCTGGCGATGCGGTTGTAAAGCCCCTGGAACGGTTCGATGCTGCGGCTCAGTTCCTTGTCGTAGGCGTACTTGCTGGCCTCTGCCTCATAGGTGCGGGTAAACCAGGTCTTGCCGGAGGAGTCCTGCACCGTGATCTGCAACTTCAGAAATTCGCCGTCGGACTGGAGGATGACGCCGTCCACAAATACGTCCATTTCGCTGCGTTGTCCCGGGACCACGCGCACAACGCCCCAATTGCCCGTGTTCTGCAGCGTCGTGGCAAGCAGGGTCGGGAAATAACGCGCCTCGGCCTGGCGCACTTCCGGATAGATCAGTTCCAGTTCCTTGTCGCTCAATCCCTCGGTGCCGGGATTGAAAATGTTTACGCCGACGTCCAGCAGCATCGCTTCCGGGACCGCGCCGGTGGGGTCGGCGCGCACCGGCGTCTGGGACGTGGTCTTGACCGTGGTGGTGTTGCAGCCCGGCAGCAGCAGCGCTACCAGCAACGACGCGATCAATGTGCGCAGGGACGTCATCATTCCTTCACCGGTATGCCCTTGTATTTGCGATATTCATTCCAGAGTTTCTCCCGCAGCACAGGGTCGGGTTCCTGCATGGCCGCCTCGCGCAACTGGCGCGCGACCACGTCGTCGTCATTTCCGCGCGGAATGTCCTGCGGTACCGCGGCCACGGCGACCGGCCCATGATCCCCGGCGCGCTCCGGCACAGGCAGATCCGGCATGCCGCCACCAGCGGAATTGGAATTACGGTTTCCCCTGCCGCCACCGCCGGTCAGCGGTGGAGGCGCATCACCACTGCCGCCCGCCCCGGTCCCCTCTTCGCCGTCATCCCCGGACTCGTCGCCGACACCAGGTCCGGTGCCCTCATCATCGGCGCCCACGGTACCGCTGTCCCGCTGCCGGGCGGCCGCCGCGGCGCGTTCCTCCAGCAGCATGCCGTCGAACTTTGCCAGCTGCTCGCCCAGGCGTCCGTCCAGCAATACAACCTGCTCACCCTGGGTGACGGCGCCGCCGGGAGCGGTGCCTGCGCCGGTGCTTCCGGAAGTTCCCGCAGTGGAGCCGGTGGTTCCCGCGCCGGGCGAACCGCCGGCGATGGTGGTTCCACCGCCCGGCGCCGCACCCGCAGGCGGACTCCCGGCCGTGCCCACGCCTTGCGCGTCGTTACCTCCGGCGGTGCCGGCTCCCGCTTCTGACGAAGCCGTCAACGGCGGCGGGCTGTCGGATTCGGAACCCGGCGCTGGCGCGCTCTGCATGCCTTTGTCGAAGGTTTCCAGTGCCGCCTCCAGCACTTCTTCGTCGGACTGCGATTTGCCCGACGCCCCGGTATTGTCCTCGGCGGCAGGCGCACCGGCAGCCGGGTCACCGGCTCCCGTGGCCGGGAGACCCGCGGGGGGCGCACCGGCATTCGCCTGCGCTGCGGCGTCTGGCGGGGCGGATTCGCCGGGTTGCGATGGGGCGGATTCAGACCGGGCCGTCGTGGGTTCCGCAGCCGATTCGGACTGGGACCGGCTCTGTTCGCTGGCGGGAGGACTCGTCGCGGGCGAAGGGGGCGATTGCGTCGAACTCTGCGGCGGCTGCGGCATCGCCGGCGGAGTCGGCTGGCTCGGAGGCGTCGAACACGCGGCTGCGGCGGCCAGAATCAACCCGCACGCGAACTGGTGTCCATGCCGGCGCAGAAAGATTGTGTCCATATATAAATGTGTCCGGATCAGTTGACGGGGACGCGCCTAATCGTGCCCACGGTGTCCACAGCCACGCCGTTTTCCAGCCGCGGCCGAAATCGCTTGCCACGGATCGACTCCAGCACCTTGCGCCGCGAAGAGGTCTCCGCCCCGGGGCTGGTTTCCGTGACCTCCGCGTTGCGGACACGCCCGGTCTTGCTTACGTCATAGCTGACCGTGATGTATTTCGCGGGATTCTCCGGCGCCACCTGCCGGTCGACACTCGGCAGCGACAGGCGCAACGCCGGTACGGAAACCGGCGCGCCGAACAATGCCTCGATCACCTTGTCGCCCTCCGGGATGCCCTGAAGCAGTTGCCACGCCTTCTGGTAATGTTCCATGGCGGTGCCCGCGCTTCCGCGGAGAATATGCCAGTCGCCCAGATGAACCAGCGCCTCGGCGCGCGATTGCGCCGGCAAATCCGGGTGCGCTTCGTGAATGGCGACAACCCGTTCCAGCGACCTGCGCGCCGCGAAAAAACGCCGCTCCACGTCGAGGTCCTTCTCGTCCTGCGCGCGCGCATAGGTGCCGATATTCGTGACCGGAATCAGGTAACATGACATGCCGATCTGCCCGTTCGGCAATCGTACGGGCATGCAGCGCTGCATGTAGCTCACCGTGCTGGTGGCCTGGCGCTGTACATATTTGTCCAGCGGCCGGTTCGCATATTCAATCATGGCCTGATAACTGGCCAGTGCGTGTCCGTACCGGAGTTCGACCAGGCGTGGGTCGTTTTCGCCGTAGCGTTGCTCGGTCAGTTTGATGGTGCGGGAGAAAAGATCCGCGGCCTCGCTCACCGTCCCGTAGGCCTTGTCCTTCAGCAGTCCGTCGCGATAGGCCTGAATCTTCCAGCGTCCCACCTCGTCATAAACATTGAGCAGTTCCTGATCCCCTTCTGCGTAATTGCGGCGATAGATCCACAGCATCTGGTCGAAGTTCTGATCGACCTCGGCCCAGTCCCGCAGCGCGATCTGGCTCTCTATGATGTCGTGCAGCAGGGGAACCTGGCCGAGATCCTGCAGTCCGTCGTTGACGCGTTTGATGTGAAACGCGCGCTTCAGCGAATCCACCGCGCGCGTGTGATCCTGCAACTGCTGGTACACGCGTCCCTGGCTCAGCAATTGTTCCCCGAGCCGGCCGTCATAGGGCCCATAGTCGGACTCGAGCCTGGCGATTTGCTGTTCGTATTGTTCCGCGATGGACAGCAGCTCCACGGACGTGGCGGACGGCGCGCGGTTGTCGGCGCCGGCAGGCGGTGTTGCGTCCGCGGCGGCGGCGACCGTACACGCAAGTCCCCACGCCACAGCACAACCGGCAATAGTCAGTGTCTTGCCCATGAATGGGTTGGATATTTGATCCCGCTATTATGCAGGCAGTTGCCCCGGCGAAGCAGGGCGCGCTGCCTTTCGAGTGTTGGATTCGGAATCTCCCCGGTTTGTTCCGAAGAACGATGGCCCTCCCGGGCTTTCCAGCCGGACGGTGGGTCACGTAAGACCATGATGTGCAAAGACAATTCCGCTGACCTTGCGCGGCAGGTATTCCGGGGGCCGGCACGGGGATCCGGTTCAGCAGCCTGTTACGAGGTTCAACCCCCCCGGCCCGAAAATATATCCTGTACAGTCCATAACGCATAGATAAAGGAGCGAACCATGACCAGGGTGGCGGTGGTGACCGGTGGGACGCGCGGCATCGGCGCAGCCATTTCGGTGGCATTGAAGAACGCCGGCTACAAGGTGGCGGCCAACTACGCCGGCAATGTCGAGGCGGCGGACAAATTCAGCAAGGCCGCGGGGATCGCGGTGTACAGGTTCGACGTCGGTGATTTCGAGGCCTGCCAGCGCGGTGTGAAGCAGATTGAGACGGACCTGGGGCCCATTGATGTCGTCGTCAACAACGCCGGCATCACCCGCGACGGCACATTGCAGAAAATGTCCTTCGAGCAGTGGAATGCGGTGATCCAGACCAATCTCACCTCGTGCTTCAACATGTGCCGCGCGGTCATTGACGGCATGCGCGCCCGGGGTTTCGGCCGCATCGTCAACATCGGCTCCATCAACGGCCAGGCCGGGCAGTATGGCCAGGTCAATTACGCCGCGGCCAAGTCCGGGATTCACGGCTTCACCAAGGCCCTAGCCCAGGAAGGCGCAGGCAAGGGCATTACCGTGAACGCCATTGCCCCGGGCTACATTGATACCGACATGGTGCGCGCCGTGCCGCCGAACGTGCTGGAAAAGATCATCGCGAAAATCCCTGTGGGGCGACTCGGCAAGGCCGAAGAAATCGCCCGTGGGGTGTTGTTTCTCGTGGCGGATGGCGCCGGTTTCATTACCGGATCGACGCTGAGCATCAATGGCGGACAGCATATGTATTGAAGCAGTGGCTGGTGGCTGGTCGCTGGTGGCTGGTCGCTGGTGGCTGGCAAGACAAAACTCTTGACAAGGCCTGACTGCGAGCGACCATTTTTTAGCCACTAGCCACTAGCCACTAGCCACTAGCCACTAGCCACTAGCCACTAGCCACTAGCCACTAGCCACTAGCCACTAGCCACTAGCCACTAGCCACCAGCCACTAGCCACTAGCCACCAGCCACCAGCCACCAGCCACCAGTTCACCGGTATCCATGTCCGACCTCGTCTGCTGGAAATGCGGCGCTCCGTTCGGAGACATCCCGCTGCCGTTGTCGCGGTTCGCGGAGTGCAAGACCTGCCATGCGCCGCTGCATGTTTGCCGCCAGTGCGAGTTCTACGACACCGGCGTGGCGAAACACTGCCGCGAACCCGTTGCCGAGGAAGTGAAGGACAAAGCCCGCGCCAACTTCTGCGACTACCTGCGCCCGCGGCCCGGCGCATTTCAGGCAGATGACGGGTTGGCCGCGGTCAAGGCGCGATCAGAGCTTGAATCCCTGTTCGGCATGGTGCCTGGAACAGCGCCGCAATCGCCGACTAATGCAGATAAGGCCCGTGAGGAGTTGGAGCGGTTGTTCAAGAAATAAGTGGCTGGTGGCTGGTGACTAGTGGCTGGAAAAGCCTGACAACGATCAGCCTTGACAGTATTTTCGGCAGTGCAAAGACTCCTTGGCCCACCAGCCACCAGCCACCAGCCACCAGCCACCAGCCACCAGCCACCAGCCACTTTCCGTCACGCCGCCAGCGCATCCGCGGGCGCCTGGTACTCAGCGCCCAAAGCCTCGGCCACGGCCTGGTGCGTGATGCGCCCCTTGTACACGTTCAGCCCGTTGCGCAGGTCCGGGTCGCGCAGCATCGCCTGCCTGTAGCCCCGGTTGGCCAGCGCCAGCGTGAACGGCAGCGTGGCGTTGTTCAGCGCAAACGTGGACGTACGCGGCACGGCGCCGGGCATGTTGGCGACGCAGAAATGCACGACTTCATCCACGACATAGGTGGGTTCCTGATGGGTCGTCGGGTGCGAGGTCTCAAAACACCCGCCCTGGTCAATCGCCACGTCCACGACCACCGAACCGGGCCGCATGCGCCGGACAATGTCGCGCGTCAGCAGTTTCGGCGTCGTGCCGCCGGGGATCAGCACCGCCCCGACCACAAGATCCGCATCCAGCGCGTACTTCTCGATGGTGTCGCGGGTTGAGTAAATGCAGCGCACCTTGCCCTGGAACTCGGCATCCAGTTGCCGCAGCCGCGGCAGCGAGCGGTCGAGTATCGTGACATCCGCCTCCATGCCCAGCGCCATCGCGGCTGCGTTCTCACCGACGACTCCGCCGCCGATGATCAATACGTTGGCCTTTTCCACGCCCGGCACGCCGCCCAGCAGTACGCCGGCGCCGCCATTGGCCTTTTCCAGGCAGTGCGCGCCCGCCTGTATTGACAGGCGGCCCGCCACCTCGCTCATGGGCGCCAGCAGCGGCAGGGTGTTGTTTGGGCCGGTAACGGTTTCATAGGCGATGCCGATCACGCCCGCCTTCATCAACTGCCGCGCCAGTACCGGGTCCGGCGCGAGATGCAGATAGGTGAACAGCACCTGGCCGTCGCGCAGCATGGCGAATTCCCTGTGCTGCGGTTCCTTCACCTTGACGATCAATTCGGCGCGGGCGTAGATCTGCGCCGGGTCGGCCACGATCTCCGCGCCGGCATTCCGGTAATCCTCGTCATTCATGCGGATACCGGCGCCGGCCCTGGACTCCACCAGCACGGTGTGCCCGTATGCCGACAGTTCCTTGACGCTGCCGGGCGTCAGGCCCACCCGGTATTCATGGTTTTTGATTTCCTTCGGCACGCCGATCAACATGACTGCATTCCTCCAGCAAGTGTCTGTCCGCCATCTTTCAGCGGCGCAGTGTAGGTATCTCACGGGTGCATGTCCTTGCGATTTATTGATATAATCAGTCAATGGCAAGCATAATATTGCGTATAAACAGTACTTAAAGGCGGAAAATATCCGTAATGGACCTCGATAGGGCTGATCGCGCCATACTCGCTTTCCTGCAGCAGGACGGCCGCCTGCCCAATGTATCCCTGGCGGCACGGGTCAATTTGTCCGAGTCCGCCTGTTTGCGCCGCGTGCGGGCGCTGGAAGAGCGGGGGGTCATCGATCATTATGTGGCGCTTTTGAACCAGTCCGCGGTCGGCCTCCCCGACAGCGTGGTCGTGGAAGTGAGCCTGACGCGGGAACAACAGGAGGACCTGGATGCCTTCGAGAACGCGGTGCGCAAACTGCCCGAAGTCATGGAGTGCTACCTGATGTCGGGGGAATACGATTATTTGCTGCGGGTCGTGGTCGCCAATACGGCGGACTATGAGCGCATCCACCGCGAGTACATCACGCGCCTGCCCGGCGTGGCGCGCGTGCGTTCCAGCTTTGCACTGCGCACCGTGACGAAGCGCACCGATTTGCCCATCAGCCAGAAAAATTGACAAGTCCTTGCACCGGGTTGTACAGGACGGTGCATTCTCCGTCTTCTGAACGAGGTAACCGCCTCCCATAACCCATGCCGGAGTTTCCCCTCATGCGCCGACTGGCCGACGTGAACTGGGCGCGTGTCCTGACTGCCTACGCCTGCGTGCATGTGGTCGTGATCGTGGCTGGCGGGCCGGCGCTTGCCGAGTACCTGTCCAGCCGCGCGTTTCTGGTCTACAACTTCCTGTTGGCGTGGGGCCTGCATTGCATTGCCCTGGCTTCACCGCAATACCCGTGGCTGGTCCGGGCGTGCAACCCTCTTGCCGTTTCATTTCTGCTGGTTGCGGCGGGAAGCATCACAAAACTCATTGTGCCGGGTTTGGATCTGTATCTGTTTGCTCTTGACGTGTCCTCGGTCTTTTACCTTGCTTCGTATGTGCTCCTGATTCTCGGCGTGTACCGGCTGTCCATCGGTCTGCTGCCGGAGATAACCTGGCGCGGCCGGACTCACGATGGCGTTGTGCTCGCCGTGGGCATGGGGATCCTGGTCTGGTTCCTGATTGCGGCGCCGTTGATGCATCTGCCGCAGAGCCTCGGCGAGCGGCTGCTGAATGTGGCCTATCCGACAGCGGTCCTGCTGACATTCCTGTTCCTGATACCCCTGTTTCACAAGGCCGTTCTGCCGGGCACCGGTCGGGGTGCGCCGCTGTTTACAGGGGGACTGGCCGGATATCTCGCCTCGGATCTGCTGTATCAGGTCACCCCTTACATGCATGGCAGTTTTCTGGGGATGGAGTCCTTTGTCTGGGGTGACATCGCTTATGTGTTGTTTTACGTCGTCATGGCGGCCGGGGCAAGCAGTCTGGCTCGTGACGCGGAGAAGTTGTCCCACGCTACGCCGGAACAAGTAGCATCCGCGCGCGGGACAAGCGCGCTGGCGCTCTTCATATTGGCGGCGGTCTACATTGTGCTCTGGCGCGCCGTACTCGCCGGATCCTGGGCCAGCATGACCGTGATAGCAGTCTGCTGGGGGATCATCACGATCCTCGTGGTACTTCATGGCGTCATCTCCATAGGCGAAAACCACAGGCTTATCAGAGAGCGCGCGCATGCCGCGGCCCAGGAAAAGATGTGGAACGTGATTCGAAATCTCCATGTGGGCGTCATTGTGTGGGGATTGCATGGTGAAATTCGATTCGTCAATCCGGCTGCCCGGGAATTGCTGGGCATGGACGAGGCGGAGCTGGCTGGTCGTACCCTGACGGATCCGCGCTGGAAGATTTGGCGCGAGGATGGAACGCAGATCCCGGCCGAAGAAGTTCCGGCGGCGGTTGCGCTGAAGACAGGGAGGCCACAGAGAAACGTGGTTGTCGCGGTCGAACGGCACATTGACGGGGGCGTCGCCTGGTTGATGGTCAATGCCGAGCCGCATCTGGCTGTGGACGGCACAGTGGATCAGGTGACCTGTACTCTGGTGGACATTGCCGGGCGGATGAAGCTGGAGGCGCACCTGCGGGATGCCCAGCGCATGGACTCCATCGGGCAACTGTCTGCGGGTATCGCCCATGACTTCAACAATCTGCTGACGGTTATTTTCGGGTCGGCGGAACTGCTGCGTGAAAGGTGCGCGACGCGCGAAGCCGAGCGCGAATTGATTGACGACATCATGGATGCGTCGGGGCGGGCGGCGACGCTGACGGCGCAGTTGCTGGCGTTCGGCCGGCGCCAGATGATGAGGCCGGAGGTGCTGGACATCAACGAGGTTCTGACAGGGACCGAGAAGATGCTGCGCCGGACGCTGGCGGAAGACCTTGACCTGCGTCTGGAACTGGCGCCGGGGCCGGTTTACATCCTTGCGGATCGCGGCCAGATGGAGCAGGTCATCGTCAACCTCAGCATCAACGCCCGCGATGCAATGCCGAACGGGGGCAAACTGACCATCAGCACGCGGGTCCACGTCAATACGGACGGCGTCAAGGGGGTGTCCATATCCGTTCAGGACACCGGCCACGGCATGGATGAGGCTGTCAGGCGCCGGGTCTTCGAACCGTTTTTTACCACGAAGCCGGTAGGGAAGGGCAGTGGACTGGGACTTTCGGTGGTCCACGGCATCGTAAAACAGAGTGGTGGAGAGATTGATGTGCAATCCATTCCAGGCATCGGCAGCACGTTTACCATCTTCATGCCGCTGACGCGGCGTGCGGAGCAGGCGCGTCAGCCCGGTGCCGGGGTGCCGCCATCGGCTCTGTGGGGGACCGGCACGGTCATGGTGGTTGAGGATGATGACTCGGTGCGCGCAGTGATGCGCACGGTGCTGCAGCGGGCAGGCTACCAGATCCTGGAGGCGGCAAGCGGCACCGAAGGCAAGCGCCTGGCGCAGGAATTTCAGGGGAGACTGGGCTTTCTCGTGACCGATGTGATCATGCCCGGCTGCAGCGGCCCGGAGCTCATGCTCGATTGCCGGAAGCGCTGGCCCGATCTGCCGGTGCTGTTTGTCTCCGGTTACACCGACGATCCGGTGGGGCCCTTGGATCCATCGGACAGCCGCACCCGGTTTCTGCAAAAACCGTTCACGCACACCGCGCTGCGCGTGCAGTTGCTGGAATTGACCAATGCCGCGGCGCCCAGGGCGGCGTCGGTCTCCTGATTTACGTGAATGACGATGCAAAAGTCCATCCTTGGACTTTTGCATTACCCTGATACCGCCGGGCGGTGTCGCTGCAGGAATGCCCCGCCCGCAGCACGCTCGGCCGCCGCTCCCGCGGCGAACACGCTGACATCATCGTAAGGTCTCCCGATGATCTGGACCCCCGCCGGGACGCCGTTGTCCGCCAGACCGGCAGGCAGATTCAGTACGGGGCAGCGATTCAGGATGTTGAACGGGTAGGTCAGCACCCAGCCCAGAATGGGATCCACCGCTTTCCCGCGGATGTGCACGGTGTCACGGCTGTAATCGAACCCAGCCGCGACGCGCGTGCTGGCAACTGTCGGTACCACGAGCAGTTGGCAGGACTCGAACACGGCGGCGAGATCCGCCGCCATCCGGTTTGTGTGGTCCGCCTCCGCGAGCAGGTTGGCCGTGGAGACTTCGCCACTGATGTCCAGAAAGTGGCGGATGTAGGGCGTGAGCTGTTCGCGCTGCTCCGCGGAACCGAAGTCACGGCGCAGTTGCGCGGCCAGGATGGAGGAATAATGGATCATCGCCGTCTTCATGCAGTGCCGGCCGCTCCAGCGCAGGTTCACTTCCTCGACGCGCGCGCCCGCCTCCCGAAACAGGTCCAGCGCCCCCGCCATAGTCGCCGGAACGTCATCGTCCAGCGGCTGGAAACCCAGATCGCGGGAATAACCGATCCGCCAGCCGCGGATGTCCGGCAACGCGGCCGGGATCTCGAGTTTCGGCGCCATCGCGGCGGGGTCGCGCGGATGGGGGCCGGCGATGACGTTCTGCATCAGCCGGCAGTCTTCCACGGTGCGCGCCATGGGACCTTCCTGGCTGTAGCAGTCCAGGTTGTAGGGCGGGCTCTGCGGCACACGCCCGTAGGGTGGTTTGAATCCCACCGTACCGGTGAGCGCTGCCGGCACGCGAATGGATCCTCCGATGTCACTGCCGCCGGCCAGCGTGGTGCTGCCCGCGGCCAGACTCGCGCCGGCGCCGCCGGACGATCCGCCCGGGGTGACTTCGAGGTTCCACGGATTGCGCGTCGTACCCCACAGACGGCTGTGCGTGGTGAATGCCATGGAAAACTCCGGGGTCGCCGTGCGTGCGTGGAAGACGGCACCGGCGTCCTGCAATCGCTGCACGGTCACATCGGATTGCGTGGCGCGGTAGTCTTTCAGCAGCAGGCTGCCGTTGGTCGTGATCTTCCCGGCGATCAGCGCCTCATCCTTGATTGCGACCGGAATGCCTTCCAGCGCCCGCGCCGTGCCCTTGCCCCAGGCCTTTTCCGCAGCGCGGGCCTGCTCCCGCGCCTCGTCGAAATAACGCAGGCACAACGCGTTGACCCCGGGCTCGGTCGCTTCCGCGCGCGCAATGATCGCCTCCAGCAGCTCCACCGG
>JACORW010000082.1 GCA_016179185.1 Gammaproteobacteria bacterium
GAGTATATCGATGAGCAAGAAGGGGAGAGCATCGTCGATGACAGTCGATTTCCAATCGACCCTCCATAAACCCCTCGCCTTACAGGCGAGGGTTGTTTAGTTGGGCTGATGAGATTCAAGATCCTGTGCCGACACTGCTTGAGGAGTATGCAAACCGTCCGGGCGCAAACTTAATCTTTTCTCGCGAAACCAGCCATTTGAGTAGTGGTCAGACACAGGTCACGATTACGGCCATTGTCATCGAGGTTACAGAACAGCATTCCACGCGCATGCAAGGTATCCGGGTCGATCTGATCGGCAAGGATGGAACCGATCGGGTTTACCTCGACGCAGACGGGATTTCTGCGGTTCTAAGGGATATTAGGCAACTCCAACGGGACAAGCTGATGTTCCCGATGGACGCGGATTCAGGGCACGAGTTTGGAATTCGAGGTACTGCCAGGTGTGCGCCCTCCACCGTACCTGCCGTGCACACATTGTGCCCAGAAACTTTCGGCTTCGCGAATCGTCTGGAATCGCTCTACGAGCGGCGAAAGCGCAGTGGTTCGCACTTCCCGGCCTCGAGCTGCAGGAACTGGCTGACGCAATAGATAGGGCGATTCGCGCACTTGAAAGTGCCGAATCGAGATAACGATGCAAATCAACGCGCGTAGATGATGCCTATACAGGCGCTGCAGCCGACGGGAAATGGGGTCGGAGTGCATTATTTTGGTGCGCTGTGTTCCGATAAGTCACGACGCCCACATTTATTGTGAAAAACAGAAGAAGGAAGTCTGTCATGGCAATGCAGGATATTGATATGCCCCGTTCCGCCAATGGGGCACCTGGCAAATCAGAGCCTCCCGGTATGTTGACGCCTGTTGCCGAGGATTATGAGCAATTCATTCCGCGAGAAATCGCGCCACTGCCAAACCCGCAGACTGACATTCCGCGCATAGCCAAGGACAAACGCCTCATGGCGGAGATTGAGTCCGCGATCCGGCAAATACCCTCTGCGCACAGACTCATTCAGGCCGATGCCCGCAAGCTGGAATTTATCTCGGATGAATCCGTGCACCTGGTCATCACATCCCCGCCGTACAGGACCTTGAAAAAATATCGGGACAATCCGGCTCAGCTTGGAGAGATTGCGGAATATGAGGCGTTCCTCGGCGAGCTGGATAGGGTATGGCGGCAATGCCATAGAGTGCTGGTTCCCGGCGGGCGCCTGGTGTGTGGTGGGCGACGTGTGCCTGTCGCGGCGGAAGAACGATGGACGGCACACGGTGGTGCCCCTCCATGCTTCCATCCAGGAGCATTGTCGAGTGATTGGTTTTGACAATCTCGCCCCCATTATTTGGCACAAGATAGCCAATGCCGCCTTCGAGGCGACCGGGAATGGCGCCGGATTTCTCGGCAAACCGTATGAACCCAATGCGGTCATAAAGAACGACATCGAGTTCATACTGATGGAGCGCAAACCCGGTGGGTATCGCAAGCCTTCTGTCGCAACGCGCGTGCTGTCGGTCATTTCCGATGAAAACCACAAACAATGGTTTCAATCCATCTGGAGCGGTGTCACGGGTGCCTCTACGCGAAACCATCCTGCGCCGTATCCCGAGGAACTGGCGGAACGCCTGGTTCGCATGTTCTCTTTTGTAGGTGACACAGTGCTGGATCCCTTTATGGGCACGGGAACGACGGCGGTTGCGGCCGCGAGATGGGGCAGGAATTCGATTGGTAAGGTGCGTACACGGCAAAAGAAAAACCGGGGCTCCGCTACAGGCAAGAAGGACGTGGGAAATCGGAGCGCCGTAACCGGCGGCAAACAACTTGACGGGTTAATAAGACTGCTCGGTGAGCAGGTGGTCGGCCGTCTACCACGACGCGGATTCGGGCCGGCCCATTTATTTCTTCTCCGCGACGACCCGGCCTTCCGCGTTCACGTATACCCGGTAACGGGCGCCGTTGCTGCAAACGGCGATATGGTCGTTGTCTCCTTGCTTTGTGGCCTTGACGACCTTTCCGCAGGGCAGGCCCAGTAACAGGATGACGGACGTCAGGTCCTTGAGCAGGGCAACGTCCTCGGCGGCTGGCGATGACCCTGCCGTGAGCGCAGCCACGAGGAATATCGTGGCGGAAATCCGGGGATGCTTGTTCATGACATTGCTCCTCACATCAGATTAGGGAACGGAATTTCACGGGATCCGCGAGCAGGTTCCAGATCGCCTCTCGCGACGCCACGATCGTGCGCGCCAGCGGCGGGTCACCGTCCTGGACGAGAGAAAGCACCTTCAGCACCAGCATGTTGTACGCCTGGCGCAGCGTTGCGATATCGGATTTTTGCCCGGCCTGGTAATAGGCCTGGAATTGCTTCAGCAGGTCATCCACCTGGTTCTTGAGCGTCAGTTTCGTGAGCACGCCGATGGCCTTGGTCTCCTTTAGCCGTTCCTTCAGGCTTGCCACGTCCAGCGTCGGCTCCGGTGGCTTGGCGGCGGGAGGCGGGGGGACTTCCGGTTTCGCAGGAGTCGGCGCCGGTGCGACGGGCACGGGTTCGATCACGGCGGGCTTTTCGACGGCCAACTTGGGTTTGCCAGGTTGGACAGGCGGCGGCGGGGCGACTGCGGCCTCCGGTTTCGCTTCCGGCGGGGGCGGCTCTGCAGCGACGACCTCTTCGTGGACCGGTGCGATCGGGGCAGGTTCTATGGACTCGGCCGCCTGAGCCGGTGGCTCTGCGGCCAGTGGCTCGGCGGGCGGCGGCTCTAGGGGCGCCGGTTCGGCGGGCGGTGGCGCGGCCACCTGCGGTTCTGGTTGGGTGGTTCTTTCCGGCGGCGCGTTTTTTCCGCCGCCACAACCTGCCGCGAGGACGACAAGAAGAATCCCGGTTACAGGCAGTGTGCGCATCCGGCTGGCAGTCTCCATCAGAACAGTTTACCTGTCCGCCGGGTCAGAGTTTGTGCGGACGTTCACAGTAATCCCGTGTCCGGGAAATCCCGGGACAGTCCACTCATTCCCATCGGGGGCGGTCTCCGTTAGACAGGGCCCGGCTGATAAAGGTCACTGCATACGGATTGCATGGGCATCAGGCAACTCGTGAAACGCGGAAGGCGACACGGTCAAAGACGTAGCATGAGCCGGAATCGGCGGAAAGAGATTCGGTATAGTCGCCTCCTGGCGTGACCCGGACGGGAACCAGTTCGAAATCGTCGAACTCGATTACGACTTCCAGGCCGGGGACCATTGACCGGTCTCCGCTGAGGGCATGGTCGCCCCATGGCGCCATCGCCCGGCCCACCCATGACTGACCCGTTTTCGTACCGGTTGCTTGCCGATGTGGTCCTGCTGGTCCACGCCTGCATCGCGGCTTTCGTCGTCGGCGGGCTCGTGGTCATCGTTGCCGGGCGTTGCGTCTATCACGTTTTGATTTTAATCAAACTTGATCAAGATCAAAATCTCTCGCCTTGCTGCCATTACCTTCTCGAAGAATAGAGGGGCGAAATGGTAACCCCGTCGCCAGCCGGCGGCCTCCGCTGGCGGTATATTGGACCTGGGGTAGAACTGTGAACGTGTGCGACTTGCTGGATCGGGCTTCCGACGCTGCCCTTGCCGTCGACACGAATCTGAAAATCACTGGCTGGAACCAGGGCGCCGAGTCCCTGTTGGGTTATTCGGCCGAGGCCGTAAGTGGCATGCGCTGCGGGGAGGTGCTCCAGGCGATACTCCCTAACGGCACGCCACTTTGTGGCCCCTTGTGCACCGGTGGGCTCTGCCTGTCACGCTCCGAGCCGTTTTCCATCGACTTATGTCGGGCACGACACCGCGATGGCCATTGGGTCACCGTGAGTATCAGCAGCATCGTCACCCGGTTTTGCGGAAACCCGCTGCCAGGATGTCAACCGGTGGCCATTTTTTTCCTGCACAATGCAGCCGGCGCTCAATGTGCGCAATCTATTAACGGAATGCCGCGCCTCTTTACATTCGGCCAGTTTGGCCTGGTGATAAACAACAGGGTGGTTGCCGTGGAGAACTGGGCTCGCCGGCAAGCCCTCACGCTTCTGAAATACCTTCTTACTTACCGGGGAACCGAGGTCCATCGCGAACGGCTGATGGATTGTTTATGGCCGGACGCGAATCAATCGCAGTCCCGGGGCCGTTTGAAGGTCACTGTCTACTTCCTGCGGAACCAGTTCAGGGAGGTGGGAGTGCGGGACCCAATCGTGGCAACGACCAACGCAGGTTACCTGTTGAACCGGGGTGCGGTGTGGCTGGATTCGGAGTACTTCGACCAATTGATCCGCGAGGGCGCCGTGCTGCAGGGCCGGCGGCGATGGCAGGAGGCTTTGCGCTGCTATCAGGATGCCTGTCTTCTTTACCGCGGTGACTACCTCCAGGAGGATCTTTACGCCGACTGGTGTGCGGAAGAACGTGAACGCCTGCGGGAAACGCATCTTGATGTTCTCGCCCGGATGGCCTGTATTTACACGGAGCACGAGCAGTATGCCGAGGCTGTATATGTCTGTCGTAAGGCGCTCGCCCATGAACCCTGTCGAGAGGGGTTCCACCGTACGCTCATGTCATGCCTGGCACAGCTCGGTCGGGCGGACGAAGCGCTGGCGCAATACCGCCGCTGTCAGTCCGTGCTGGCCAGGGAGATCGGAGTGGGGCCGATGCCGGAGACCGAACGCCTGTACCGGCACATTCTCGCCGGGAACGCCCTTCTCCCATCCCCGCCCGTAATGCACCGTTAGGGAACCTCTGAACAACCCCGCACTGCGGGAAGCTCTGATGTTAATCAGAGCTCCCTTGGCCGGGCCTCTGACTTAACCAGAGGGTCCGCAATAGTTTCCCTGTTACCCCCCGCTCCTCACCCGGGTGCACGGGAATTGTCACCACATTGTCACCGCCGTATCGAAAATATTTGTTCACAACACCCGGAAGGTATCCGTCAACCGAGCCAAGCGCGATGGGATGGACGGCGGAAATGGCAAGAGAGCAGGCGCTCGATTCGTTCGTTATACGTCTCTGGCTGGAACGCGAACGAAACGGCGGACCCGTGTGGAGGGGTCACATCCGGCACATCCAGAACGGTCGCGAGGCCTATGTTCAGAATCTGAGCGAAATGTGTCAATTCCTCGAAGACGTGTCCGGCACGGCCGGTACTGGAAAGGGAAGCCGGTGCTGCAGGTCAAGCAAGAGAAGATGGCATAGCAAGAAAGAGAAACCGAAAAAGACATGCCCATGAGTTCCGCCGCCAAAAGCATTAATCGGCTGATCGTCCTGCTTGCGCTGATGACGACGTTCGCGCCAGAGGTCGCACTGGCCCAGGGTGGCGCGGTGTTGCGTGACTATCAGACGACGGCGTTCATTGACAGCCGCCTCGCGGTATGGGTCGCAGCGCAGTTGCACCTCATGTTCGCCGCATTTGTTCTGGCGGTGCCGATGTTCGCCTGGTTCATCGAATATGTTGGCTGGCGCGCACAACGAAAGGACGCGCGCCTCGCCGCCCGCAATGACTGGCTGGCGCACGAGATGGCGCGCCTGCTGCCGGCCACGTATTCGCTGACCGCAATCACGGGTGCCCTGCTGGGTTTTCTGCTGTTCAGCGCCTACCCGAAGTTCATGAATTATCTCACTGGCGTCTTCGGCCCAACGTTCGTCATCTACCCGTTGTTTTTCCTGGCGGAGACTTTGTGCCTTTACTTCTGGTATTACGCGTGGGATCGCATGCAGGGCGATAAAAAATGGGCGCATCTCCTGCTCGGACTATTTCTCAATATCTTCGGCACCATCGTGATGTTCATCGCCGACGCCTGGGCGACGTTCATGATGACTCCCACGGGCGTGGATGAGCAGGGGGCGTTGATCAGCCTGTATGACGCTGTCTGGAACCCCGGCTGGATGCCGCTCAATATCCATCGTCTGGTCGCCAATATCACGTTTGGCGCACTGCTTTGCGCAGCCTACGCGGCATACCGCTTCCTGGGCGCGGAGACGAAAGAACAGCGCGCCTTGTATGACTGGATGGGTTACACGGGCAACATGATCGCGCTGTTCACGATGCTGTTCCTGCCGTTTGCCGGCTATTATTTCGGCTTCGAGCTGTTCGCATTCTCCGCCACCTACGGCGTGACCCTGATGGGCGGCGTGCTGTCCTGGCTGTTCATCATCCAGGCTATCGTCATCGCAGTGCTGTTCATCGGCGCCGCCTATTACGCCTGGCTCGGCCTGCTGCGCATCCCCGGCTCGGAAATGCAGCGGCGCTGGCTGCCGGCATTCAATGTTGTGCTCATCAGCGGCTTCATGGTCTGGGCGACGCCCCATACGATGGCGGCCTCGATCGAGGAATCGACGGGAGGCTTTCACCCGATCCTGGGGGCGCTCGGTCTGATGGCGCCGAAGATGATCGCGGTCACGCTGATCCTCGTCGTGCTCTATGTGAGCTACCTGCTGTATCGCCGCGCCGGCCGCGTCATCACGGTGGCATGGGGGCGCACCGGCAACATCGTCGAATGGTCCCTGATCGGCCTGACGGCGTTCGCCATCGTAGCGCTCGGTGTGTATGGCTATTTTGCCCCCGCCCAGGTGCGCATCACCACGTCCATCTGGCAGATCATCGTGCTCATTACCGGCATTGTCGTGACGTTCACCCTCGACTATCTGCTGCTGCGGGATTCCCGCACCGTGGCCGAGGTGCAGTGGGGCAGCATGCCGCGGCGCGGGCAGTACGTGCTCATCATTCTTGCGTTCGTTATTGTCTGGCTCATGGGACTGATGGGTTATGCGCGGAGCGGCGTGCGCCTGAACTGGCATGTATTCGGCATCATGGAGGACATGTCAGCCAGCGCCGGCCTGCCGTCACTGGGAGAGGCGGCGATCATCATCACGTCTATTACCCTGATTTTCTTCACGCTGCTGGCGGTGGCCTTCGCGATTTCGACGCTGACCGAGTCGAAGCCGCCGGCGGAGGCCGCTGCAACAGCCGCGGAGGCAGGCGCATGAGCCGCGCACGCCTCTATGCCATGTCGACACTGCCGGCATTGGTGGTTCTCATGTTTTTCGTGGGATTCGCCAACTGGATCCCGCAGACGCGCTGGAGCCCGCCGGTGCGCCAGGCCATGGGCGCTGAAATGACCCCGGCGCAACTGGCCCAGGCCGGAGAGAAGATTGTTCGCGAGCGTGGTTGTCTGACCTGCCACACCCTTGAACCGGGGGCGGGTGTCCTGGGCCACGGCCGCGGTCCCAACTTGATCGGGATTGCCACACGCCGCGCCGAGGGCGTCACCGGCGGTCCGGGCACGCTGGTGGATTATCTGGTGCAATCCCTCTACGAGCCCGGCGCCTATCTCGTCGAAGGTTATGCCAACCTCATGCCGGCATCCACGCGCCCGCCGGCGAAGCTCGACTATGGAGAAGTGGTTGCGGTCGTCAACTACCTGCTATCGCTCGGGGCCACGCCTTCGGTCAGGATCGGCGATGTGCCACAGCCGCCCGGCGGAGAGAAGGCAGTGGCTGCGGTCGCTCAGGCAGGTGCTGCGCCGCAGACCGTCCCGGCCGATGCGGCAACGCTGCTCGAAAGCAATCAGTGCAACACCTGTCACAGCCTGAAGCCGGGTGAAACGCTGCTGGGTCCGTCGCTGGCTGCGAAGGATCTCGCCGAGGTGGCGGCGGCGAACGACATGAGTCCCGAGTCCTATGTCATGGATTCGATCGTGAATCCACGGGCGCTCGAACGCGAGGGATTCCCCAAGCAGGTGATGCCCGACAATTACGGGACGCAGCTCACGGCGGCGCAGCTTCACGTGATCGTCAGTTATCTGCTCCACGGGGAGGGCGCATGATGCGCGCGCTGGCCGCATGGTGCCGGCGCATCCGCGAGATCCCCTCGCCGCTGGGAGCCTTCCTGGTGATCGGGGGGATGTTTGCTCTGTTGAAACTCACGCGCCCGGTGATCCCGCACAGCGTCATCCTGTTGTACATGGGCTTCGTGACGGTCGGCGTGCTCATCCATATCACGCTGGATGATGAGCGGATCCGGCGATTTAACGACTTCTTTGTCCCGCAACTGGGTGAACCCCTCGCGCGGACCAGGCTGCGCTGGGGGCTGCTGGCGGTCATTCCCATCGTGGCGGCGGCCTGGGCATACGATGCAACGCGGCCGGGTTACGCCCCGCCGGTCGAGATCTTCCAGCGCCATCCCACTGTCGGCGCGGAGGTCCTGGACCGGATAGAAGTACCGGTTTGGGCTGCGGACCCGGCGAAATGGGATGACGCCATCCTCAGCGACGGAAAAAGGCTCTATGACGGCAACTGCGCCGTCTGTCACGGCGAAAAGCTGGATGGCCAGGGGCCTGCCGCCGAAGGTTTCCGCTACCCGATCCGGCCGGCCGATTTCACGGATGCCGGCACGATCGCGCAGCTCACGCTCCCTTATGTCTACTGGCGGCTGACCACGGGCGGGATCCAGAACCAGTTCAACAGCGCCATGCCGCGCTGGGTCGCTTCCACCGAATCATCCGGAGCCTCCTCAGCGCATATGTACGACCTCAGCGCCGAGGAGGCATGGCGAGTCATCGTTTATCTCTACAACGCCACCGGTTTCGAGCCGCGTACCAACTAGCCGAGCAAATCCCATGGACCCGAAGGACACCAGCCAGACCGATCCGCAGCTCACGCGCAGGAGGTTCCTCGTTGCCGGCGGCGCGCTTTCCGGGGTCGCCGCGGCAAAAGCGCTCGGCGCGCAGCAGTCGGAAGCGGCTTTCAGCGGCGTCGCGCTTGCGCCCGCCGAGCGCATAGAGAACCCGCTGGAATACTACCCGGATCGCAACTGGGAAGAGGTCTATCGCGACCAGTACCGCTACGACCGCTCCTTCACCTTCATTTGCGCCCCCAACGACACCCACATGTGCCGCGTAAGGGCATCCGAGCGCAACGGTGTCGTGGTCCGCCTGGAGCAGAACTACGATCATCAGCGCTATGGGGATTTGTACGGCAATACCGCCACGCCGGCGTGGAACCCGCGCATGTGCCTCAAGGGCTACACCGTGCACCGGCGCGTCTACGGTCCCTACCGCGCCAAGGGGCCGATGATCCGCGCCGGCTGGAGGGAATGGGCCGACGCCGGATTCCCGTCGCTGTCCGATCAACCGGAGTTGCGCAACAAGTACCGCTTCGATGCTCGGGGCACGGACACATTCGTGCGCGTGACCTGGGACGAGGCCACGACGTACGTGGCCAAGGCCATGGTTGCGATTGCGCAGACTTACAGCGGAGCGGTAGGCCGGCGCCGCCTGATCGAGAAGGACGGTTATCCGGAAGAAATGCTGGAGCACTGGGAGGAGGCGGGCACGCGCACCATGAAGCTGGGCAGTTCCCTGCCGCTGCACGGCGTGATCGGCAAGTTCGGCATCTTCCGCATGGCAAATCTGCTCGGCCTGCTCGATGCGAACGTACGCAAGGTCGGGCCGGAAAAGGCTAGGGGAGCGCGCGAGTGGTCGGAATACACCTGGCGCGGCGATCAGGCGCCGGGCCAGCCGTTTGTTCACGGCCTGCAGACGTCCGACATCGATCTCAACGACCTGCGCTTCACGAAGTTCACGGTCCAGGTGGGCAAGAACCTCATCGAAAACAAGATGCCGGAGGCACACTGGCTCACGGAGATCATGGAGCGCGGGGGACATATCGCCGTCATCGCGCCGGAATACAATCCTTCGGCGAGCAAGGCGGACTACTGGATCTCGGTTCGCCCCGGCCTGTCCGATACGGCCATCTTCCTGTACGTCGCGAAGCGGCTCATGGACGAGAACTGGTACGACGATGATTTCGTCAAGCGCTTTACGGATTTCCCGCTGCTGGTGCGCGCCGACACGCTGAAACGGCTGCGGCCCGAGGAAATCATCCCCGGCTACCGGCTGAAGGACATCTCCGACGGCCCCAGTTTCACCATCCAGGGGATCACCGCCGAGCAACGCCAGCGGGTAGGGGATTTCCTCGTGTTTGACGAGCGCGCCCGTGAAGTCCGGCCGCTCTCCCGAGACGATGTCGGCGAAAGAATGCCGAAGCTCAGCATCGAGCCGGCACTGGCCTGGAAGGGAATGTTGCGCCTCGTGGACGGCTCCGAAGTGGAGGCGATGACGGTCTGGTCCATGTACCGCGAACACCTCAAGGATTACGACCTCGATACCGTCGCGGAGATCTGCGGGGCGCCGAAGGAACTGATCGATCAGCTTGCCAGGGACTTCGGGCGGCGCTTCTGGGATCCCGACTTCATCGGCAAGTCGCGCGAGACCTATCCGATTGCCATCCATTATGGCGAAGGGATCAATCATTACTTTCACGCGACGCTGCACAACCGGGCGGTGATGCTGCCCCTGCTGCTCGTCGGCAGCATCGGCATCCCCGGCTCGGGCGCCCACACCTGGGCCGGGAATTACAAGGGGGCGCTGTTTCAGGGGTCGCTCTGGTCGGGCCCCGGTGTCGGCGGCAGCTATGTGCGGGAGGACCCGTTCAACCAGCTCCTGGACGAGAACGCGAAGGTGACGCCGGCCCATGTCCGTGAGCTGCTGCACGGCGAGGAGATGAGCTACTGGGGTTTCGGCGATCGGCCGCTGATCGTGGATACGCCCGGCGCGGGACGCAAGATGTTCACCGGCAGGACCCACCTGCCGAGCCCGACAAAGCTCATCTGGTACAACAACGCCAACCTGATCAACCAGGCGAAGTGGGTCTACCACCTGCTCGTCAACGTCAATCCCAAGATCGATCTCATCATCGATCAACAGGTGGAGTGGACGGGTTCGGCCGAGTACTCCGACGTCGTGCTGCCGGCCAACACCTGGCTCGAGTTCCAGACGCTCGAGTGCGGCGGCTCGTGCTCCAATCCGTTCCTTCAGATCTGGGGCGGCAACGGCATCAAACCGCTGTACGACTCCAAGGATGACGGCATGATCTTTGCGCTGGTTTCGGAGAAGCTCTCCGACCTGACCGGCGACCGGCGCTTTCGCGATCACTGGAAGTTCATGCTTGAGGGCCGGCCCGAAGTCTACATCCAGCGCGTGCTCGACAACTGCACGACCACACAGGGTTACAAGGTCGCCGACATCATGGCCGGCAAGTACGGCGAGCCGGGTGCGGCGTTGATGCTGTTCCGCACCTACCCGCGCGTGTCGTTCTACGAACAGGTGCACGACAGCATCCCGTTCTACACCGATACCGGGCGGCTCAATGCCTATACCGACATCCCCGAGGCCATTGAATACGGCGAGAATCTGGTTGTGCACCGCGAAGCCCCGGAGGCCACGCCCTACCTGCCCAACGTTATTGTCTCCTCGAGCCCCTATATCCGGCCGCGCAACTACGGGATCACGCCGGAGATGCTCCAGGCCGAAACCATGCACGCGGATCTGCGCGCAGTGGCGAACAACAAGATGCCATGGAAGAAAGTCAAGGAGACGAATAACCCGTTGTGGAAGGTGGGCTACACGTTCTATTGCATGACGCCCAAGAGCAGGCACACGACCCATTCCTCCTGGGCGACAGTGGACTGGAACTGGATCTGGAGCACGAACTTTGGTGATCCGTACCGCATGGACAAGCGCCAGCCGGGTGTCGGCGACTGGCAGGTACACATGAATCCGCAGGCGGCGCAGGACTTAGGGATAGCGGACGGTGATTACATCTATGTGGACGCCAACCCGTCAGACCGCCCGTACGTGGGCGCAAAGCCGGAAGACGCCCGTTACAAGGCGTTCCGGCTGCTGACGCGGGTCAAATTCAACCCCGCCTATCCCTATAACGTCGTGATGACCAAGCACAGCGCATGGATCGCCACCGAGCGCACGGTCAAGGCCCATGAGACACGTCCCGACGGCCGCGCGCTTGCCGAGGACACCGGGTACCAGTCCAACTTCCGTTACGGCTCCCACCAGAGCATCACGCGCGGCTGGGCGCCGCCCATGCACCAGACCGACAGCCTGTTCCACAAGAAGGTCGGGACGATGGGTTTTGTGTTCGGTTTCGACGTGGACAACCACGCCGTCAACACGGTCCCGAAGGAGACGCTGGTGCGGATCGAGAAGGGCGAGCCTGGCGGGATCGGTGCCAAGGGCCCCTGGGCCCCCGCCACGTCGGGATTCACTCCCGGCACGGAAGATGAGTTCATGCGGCGGTATCTTGCCGGCGACGTTACCAATGTGGGAGGAAAGACGTGAAAGAATTCATCCCCCAGGAACCGATGGAACTGGTGGCCATGGCCGTGCCCGCCACGGACGATACGTTCATGGCAGAGTGCGTCGTGGAGGAATACCTGCTCATGGGCTGGAACGAGCGTCAGCTCATGGGGTTGTTCAAACGTCCGTTTTTCTGCGCCACGCACCGGATCTACCGTGAGCGCGGCGAGGAATACGTGCGCGCCTTGATAGCGCGGGTCGGCGCGGCCTGGCTGGACCGGCCGGCGGAGGGGGACGCCCATGCCTGAGGTCTACAACTGGCAGCTTGGCCGCCCCATGCACTATCCATACGCGGCGAAGCACCCGCAATGGCAGTTCGCATTCGTATTCAACATCAATCGCTGCATTGCCTGCCAGACCTGCACGATGGCGTGCAAGTCTACCTGGACCTTCTCCAAGGGGCAGGAATACATGTGGTGGAACAACGTCGAGACCAAGCCCTACGGGGGTTACCCGCAGTCCTGGGATGTCAGGATCCTCAAACTTCTTGATGAGGCCCACCGCGCACGGGGCCGCAAGGCCGAGTGGAACGCAGGGCAGGGAGCGCAAAGCCCGCAGCCCTATGGCGTGTATGAGGGCATGACCATATTCGAAGCGGCGCACGCGGCGGACCGCCGCGAGGAAGTGGCCCTGGGCTACGAACCATCGCCGATGGAATGGAGCAGCCCCAACTTCTACGAGGATACGGCGACGGGATCGCGCGATGTCCGGGACAAGCTCACGCTCGAGCCAGCCGCCCTGCCCGAACACCAGACCTGGTTTTTCTATCTGCAGCGGCTGTGCAACCACTGCACCTATCCCGCCTGCCTCGCGGCCTGCCCGCGCGGAGCCATCTACAAGCGGCCGGAAGATGGCATCGTGCTGATAGACCAGAAACGCTGCCGGGGATATCGCAAATGCGTGGCGCAGTGCCCGTACAAGAAGCCGATGTTTCGCGCCAGCACGCGTGTCAGCGAGAAATGCATCGCCTGCTACCCGCGCATAGAGGGGAAAGATCCTCTCACCGAAGGCGAGCCGATGGAGACCCGGTGCATGGCGGCGTGTGTCGGCAAGATCCGGTTGCAGGGATTGGCGCGCATTGCGGAGGATGGATCCTGGGCCGAGGACCGCACGAACCCGTTGTACTATCTGATCAAGGCCGAGAAGGTGGCGCTGCCGCTGTATCCCCAGTTCGGTACCGAACCGAACGGGTATTACATCCCCCCGCGCTGGGTACCGCGTCCCTATCTGCGGCAGATGTTCGGTCCCGGTGTGGATGAAGCGATAGAAAAGTATACGTTTCCCTCGCGCGAACTGCTCGCGGTGCTGCAACTGTTCCGGGCGACGCAGCGCATCGTGTTCCGCTACGAAATCATCGAAGGAGAAAAGATCTTCGAGCGGACCGTCAATGGCAAAAAGTGGTCCATGTACAACGACACGGTCGTGGGCTTCAGCAAGAACGGCAAGGAAGTCGCGCGCGTGACGGTGGAAGAGCCGAAGTACGTCCGGCCTGGCAAACATTACAACTCTATCTGAGGTCACTGCCTGCGATGATCAGCGATCCGCAGTTCGTCCCGTTGGCAAGAAGCCGCGTGTACGGGTTTCTGGCGCGCACGTTCGCCGATCCCTCGGCTGCGCGCCTGGACGAACTTCGGCAACAACTGCCGCTGCTCGAATCGAGTCTTGAGGTGCTGGGTGATGACGATACGCGGGCAGCCGCCCACCTGCTCGGCAATGCGCTCGGCCCGCTGGATGCGACAGACTTGCACGCGTCGCATCGCCGCTGCTTCGGACACGCGGTGTCGAAGGAATGTCCGCCTTATGAATCAGAGTATGGCCAGTCGCATATCTTCCAGAAATCGCAATGTCTTGCCGACATCGCGGGATTCTACCGGGCATTCGGTCTCGATTTGGCCCGGGATTTCCACGACCGGGCGGATCACATCAGCGCCGAACTCGACTTCATGCAGTGGTTGTGCCTGAAGGAGGCGCGCGCCGTTTCCAGCGGTGCGGCGGAACATCTGGCGCTGTGCGAGGACGCCCAGGCCGGATTTCTCCGGGATCACATCGGCCGCTGGATCCCGACGTTTGCGGCCAGGGTTCGCAAAGTCGGGGCGGAAAGTTTCCATGCCCTTGCAGCGGCGGTACTGGCCGCATTTGTCAGGGCTGAATCGAGGGCGCGGGGAGTGGAATCCGCGGCTGAGATGCCGCTCAACGAGATGGGAGGTCCGCAGGACGATGAGGCTCCTGGTTGTGGGGCTTGTATCGCGGCCGGCGGCCCGTCCATCGCCAGCAAAGGTAATTCGACATGAATATGAAAGCAGAGAGTGTCCCGCGCCGGCATATCCTGCTTGCGCCCTTCGTCGCCGGCATGGGCTGGCTGGGTGTCAACGCGGCGCACGGCGCAGCGACGAGCCAGAAGGCGACCTTGATCGCGAAATTCATCGATCAGGTACCGGCGGATCCCGACGACGACGCCTGGAAGAAGTCCGACGTCCTTGATATTCCCCTGGCGCCGCAGGCCGTGGTCAAGCCGCGGATCTACAAGGTGGGAACGCGTGCATTGCAGGTCCGCGGACTCTACGACGACACGCGCATCGCCTTTCTGATCGGATGGAAGGACACGCAGGGCGACACGAAGATTGGCACCGTTTCCGCGTTCCGTGACGCAGTCGCGATTGAATTTCCGGGCAATCCCGCGGCAGGCATCCCCTACTTTGCGATGGGAGAACCCGGCAAAGCGGTGACAATTTATCAGTGGAAGGCGGACTGGGAGCTCTCCCGACACGACGACGTGGATGATGCCTTCCCCAACATGGCGGTGGACTGGTATCCGCTCTCCGGACACGGGCCGGGCGAACTCACCGCGGTAGCCGATTACGGGAAGGAAGGCGCGGAGAAAGCATTCCACACTTCCTGGTGGGCCGGCAGTCCGCTCGGTAATCCGGAGCTGCAGGCGCGCACCTCCGTCGAGAAGTTGCGCGCGGAAGGCTTCGGCACGCTGACGTCACTGGACGCAGGACAACAGGATGCAACCGGCAAGGCAGAGTGGCGGGATGGTGCGTGGCGCATTGTGCTGTCGATCCCGCGCGCGCAGGAGGCATTCCGTTTCGCGTCCGGCATGACGGTTCCCATCGCCTTTGCCGCCTGGAATGGCGCGGGCGGCGAGCGCGGCGGCGAAAAGGCCGTGTCCACCTGGTACTTTCTGAGCCTCGAACAACCCATCAGCAAGCTGGCATTCATCGCGCCGGTGCTTGCGTTTCTCGGTGCGGCCGCGGCGCAGACCTGGGCCCTTCGCGGCGCGCAGCGGGGCGGAACTCCCGGGCCGGAAGACAGGACGTGAACGCGGTCATTTCCCAGGCTGTCGCGGACGCCGGCATCGAACCACTCCCGGCCCCGCGTCGCATTCTCGTGGCGGTGGACGCTTCCGACTGCGCCAACCGGGCGCTTCATGAGGCAAGCCGACTCGCAGCCATCAACAACGGCGCGGTGACAGGGATCCATGCCTACGCAGCGCGATTGCATGACCAGCGCTTCCGGCAGATGGAAGGCGGACTGCCCGAGCAGTACCGCGAGGAGGAGGCGCTGGAGCACCAGCGCACCGTGCACGATGATCTCATTACGCGCGGCCTCGGCATCATCAGCGAGGGCTACCACGATGCCGCTGCAACAGTGTGCGGAAAGGCAGGCGTGCCCTATCGCCGGCTCAGCCCGGAAGGCAAGAACTATCGGCGCATTGTTGAAGCTGCGGCAAATGGCGGGTTTGATCTGCTGATCCTGGGCGCGCTGGGTCTTGGTGCGGTGCCGGGGAGTCTCATCGGGTCGGTGTGCGAACGGGTGGCGCGGCGCTCACCCATTGATATTCTCGTTATCCGCGACCCGCTGCGCGGTTTGTGTGACGGACCGTTGGTCGTTGCACTTGACGGTTCCCCGCGTTCTTTTGGCGTGCTCAGGCGCGCGCTGGCTCTGTCGCATCATCTCGGCGCACCGGTCCATGCCGTGGCTGCCTATGATCCCTATTTTCACTACGTCGCATTTCAGCGCATCGCCGGGGTGTTGAACGAAGAATCGAGCCGGGAGTTTCGTTTCCGCGAGCAGGAAAAACTCCACGAGACCATCATTGATGACGGCCTGGCAAAGATCTACCGCTCGCATCTGGACGTTGCCGCAACGATTGCCCGGGAAGCAGGCGCCGATTTGAGCGTGGAGCTTCTGGAAGGCAAGCCATGGCAGGCCATCGCCGCCTATGCAAAGCGCGTGAACGCGGGACTGCTGCTGCTCGGCAGAACCGGCATTCATGCGGATCCGGAACTGGATATCGGCGGCAATGCGGAATGCCTGCTGCGCATCGCTCCCTGCCACGTGTGGTTGAGCCGGCTGGAATATGTCCCGCCGCTTGAAGCGGTGGCGCGTGAGACCATCGCCTGGACGAAGGAAGCCGAGCAGAAGCTGGCGCGGGTACCGGAGATGGCGCGGGAAATGGCGCGCATGGCGGTGCTGCGTTTTGTTCAGGCAAAGGGACATACGCTGATTACGTCCGCGCTGGTTGATGAGGCCACGCGCGCCCTTTGTCCCCATGGGCGCAGTGACGCAGCGGACCGGGGGAAACTCCAGTGGTCTGAAGCAGCACAGGGAATGCTGGATGCCGTGTCGGACGACGCGATGCGGCAGGCCGTCCGGCTCCGCGCCGAAAAGTGCGCGCGCACCAAAGGCGCCGACCGGGTTTATCTCGATCATGTCCAGCCATTCGTGAGTGGCCCCACGATGAACATCGCCGGTGAAGGCAGGGCGTGAGGGTGTGTTGCAACCGGCGACAAGTTCAGTGGCCGCCGCAGCGGAACCACCCTACCTCGTTGCACTCAACCTGACGCGCCGCTGCAATCTGAGTTGCGCGCATTGTTACCTTGATGCCGGCGCCCTCTGTCACGGCGATCCCGGGGAGCTCGATACTGAAGAGGTCAAACGGCTGATCGGCCAGATCGCGGCGCTGTCCGATCAGACAATGGTCGTGTTGACCGGCGGCGAACCCCTGTTACGGGCGGATATCCTGGCTCTCGCCGAGCACGCGGCCAGCCTTGGCCTGATGGTCGTGCTGGGAACCAACGGCACGTTGCTGACACCCGCCAGGGCGGAGGCGCTTGCCCACGCGGGGGTGCGCGCCGTGGGTATCAGTGTTGACTCCGCGGGCCCCGTTTACCACGACCGCTTCCGCGGTGTCGTCGGCGCGTGGCGGAAGACCATGGCTGGAATCGATGCCTGCCGGCACGCGGGACTGATGTTTCAGATCCATTTTACGGTTACGGATGACAACGCCAGTCAGCTTGAGGAAATGATCGAACTCGCCAGGGAGACGCAGGCGGCGGTGCTGAACGTGTTTTTCCTGGTCTGTACGGGGCGGGGGGAACGGCTCACGAACATATCCGCCCCCGTCTATGCGCGCGTGCTGCAACGCCTTGCTGCGGCGGCCCGGGACGAGAACGAGCTTCTGATCCGCGCCCGCTGCGCGCCGCACTTCAAGCGCATGGCCCTGGAACTCAGGCCCTCGCTGCCCGTGACCAGACTGGACGGCTACGATGCGGGCGGATGCCTCGCGGGCACGCGCTACTGCCGCGTGACACCCGAAGGCGAGCTCACGCCCTGCCCCTACATGGAATTGTCCGCGGGCACGGTTCGCAATGGGGATTTCGCCCGGCTCTGGCACACCTCCCCGCTGTTCGCGCAATTACGCTCGCCGAAGCTCTCTGGGCGTTGCGGTGTCTGTGAATATCGGCTGGTCTGCGGCGGTTGTCGCGCCAGACCGCTGGCACGATCCGGCAATCTGATGGGGGAGGATTTTCTCTGCGACTACGAGCCGGGCGGCGGGGCCGTGTTGGAGGAAGGAGTCGCAGCCGCGGCCGGCATGCCGTGGACAGCGGCGGCCGAAGCACGGCTCCACCATGTGCCTGTATTTGTGCGCCGATTCGTCAAGCGCCGCGCCGAGAATTATGCCCGCGAGCACGGTGCAGACTCCGTGAGGGAGGATCATTTGATCGCGTTGGCCCGGCGCCGTTTCGGGGCCTGGCAGCCGGGAACTCCAGCGCCGTCCCCCGGGATTGACAAGTGATCGACGCGATCGTCATCGGCGGCGGCGTGTCCGGCCTCGCAACCGCCTATGGACTGATGCGAAACGGCCGGCGCGTCCTGTTGCTCGAACGCCAATACCGTACGGGCGGTAATGTCTTCTCCGAGCGCATCGGGGACTTCCTGATGGAGCACGGCCCAAGCTCGATGAACGCGAGCGTACCAGCGGCCACCACCCTCGAGCGCGAACTCGGCATCGACACACTGCGCAGCCCGTTGGGTCCCGAAGTCCGTTACCGGTATCTCCCCCGCGCCGGGCGACTTCACAGCATCGCAACGCATCCGCTCGGGTTTCTGTTGTCCGGCTATCTGACCCCGGGCGCCAGGTTGCGTCTGCTGGCGGAGCTTCTGGTGCCGGCGAAGAAGGATGCGAGTGAGGAGTCGGTGGCTGACTTTTGCCGCCGTCGTTTCGGCAGGGAATTTGCCGATGCCGTGATTGACCCTCTGCTGGGGGGGCTGCGCGCCGCCCGCGCCGGCGAGGCTTCGATGCAGGCATGTTTTCCGGCACTCGTCGCCATGGAACAGAAGTACGGTTCCATCATTCGCGCGATTGTGGCGAAGCGGTTGGCCCATGGAACGATGCCCGCACAGCGCCTGTATTCATGGGAGGAGGGGGTGGAAACCCTGCCGCGGGCGCTCGCCGCACGCCTGGGGACCGTGATTCGTGTCGGGATGCCGGTACGTCGAATCCGCGCCGTCCCGGGCGGATACCGCGTCGAGGCGGGTCTGGCCGCGCAGACAGTGCGCGCACGGGCGGTTATCGTCGCAACGCAGCCCCATGTTGCAGCCGAACTGATCGATCATCTGGATCCCGATGCCGCGGCGGCCGCCGCCGGAATCGATGCGCCGCCGCTGGCGGTTGTGTTCACGGGGTACCGGCGCCGGCAAATCGCCCACCCGTTGACGGGGCTGGGTTACCTCGCGCCGGAAAGGGAACGGCGCGCCCTGCTGGGTGCGCTGTTCTGCTCCACGATGTTTTCGGGTCGTGCCTCTACCGGACACGTGGCGCTGGCGGCTTACATTGGCGGTGCCCGGGCGCCCGATTTGGCACGGGCGGCGCCTGCGGATCTCGTGGACGTGACCCGCCGGGAGTTCCGCGAATTGCTCGGTGTAACGGGTCCGCCCGTCGTCAGCAGGGTGCGGCAGTGGGCGCGTGGGCTTCCGCAATATCGCATGGGACATCAGGGACGTATCGAGGCGCTGCTCGCTGGCGAGCAACGGCACCCGGGACTCTTTCTGACCGGCAACTATTTTTCCGGTCCTTCCGTCGCAGCGTGCATAGCCCAGGCGGTCGAGACCACGAGCCGCATCGATCGTTACTTGAGCCGTCCTGGGCATGTGTGCGGGGCGGAGGGCGGCCCGCGCGCCAGTTCTGCCGTCATTGGCTGAATTATGCCGGCCCACAGATCATCCAGTACGGGACACATGCTGCCGGCACTGACGCCGATGAGCGGCGCATCGCTGTTGTATCGTGGATAACTGTTTGTGTATCGTTCCACATTGCGAATCGTTCGATTCCGGGCGGGATCGGCGGCTGCCAACGTGCGCTGATGCAGTGCACCTTGGTTGCCGGATCGATCAATCTCGGCGGGGTGTCAACCGGGGAAAGCACGCATGACCCATGTCGGCGAGCCATTCAGTCTGAACCGGATCGGCCAGATCGCCGTCCCGGTTACGGACGTTGATCGGGCGGTGGCGTTCTATCGCGATGTGCTCGGCATGCGGTTCCTGTTCCAGGCGCCGCCGGGACTGGGATTCTTCGACGTGGGCGGCGTGCGCCTGATGCTGGATGGCCCGGCGCGGGCCCAGGCCGGGAACAGTTCGGTGATCTACTACAAGGTCGCGGAAATTCAAGCCGCCTTCAGGACGCTGGTCGAGCGCGGCGTCAAGTTCGAGGCCGAGCCGCACCTGATCGCGAAGCTGCCGGATCACGACCTGTGGATGGCGTTCTTCCGGGACCCGGACAAGAACCTCATCGCGCTAATGAGCGAAGTCAGGTCGTAAGACCCCTGGTTTGCCGGCACCGCTCCGTTCGGCGCCCCGGGGTCGGGGGGATCCCGGTCCGGATTTGCAAATGATAACATATATGCTCATAATGTTATCATGATCCGCACCCAAATCAGCCTGACCGAAACGGAATACGCAGCCGCCAAGCAGGAGGCGGCGCGCCTGGGCATTTCTCTGGCGGAATTGTTGCGCCGATCATTGCGAACCATGATCCCGGCGGATGAGTCCAGGCCGTGGATGCGCTATGCGGGCATGGTCGAGTCCGGCGATCCGGATTCCAGCCGGAATATTGATTCGGTAGTCTATGGCCAGAAAAGCTGAGGCCTACGTGGACTCCTCGGCGTTGATCGCATTCGTAGATCGATCGGATACTCATCACTCGCTGTTTCGCCGGCTGTTCTCCGATCCTCCGCCGCTCATCACCTCAGCGCTGGTTATCGCCGAGGCGCATGCCTGGTTCCTGCGCCGTTATGATCGCGTCAGGGGGCTGCAGTTTCTGGCGCTCATCGAGGATTTGGCACCGCTAAAAGTGCTGGCTGTCGGGGAAGGCGAACAAAAGGAGGCAATTCGCGCGCTGCGCAGGTTCTCTGACCAGGATTTGACGCTGACGGATGCCGTGGGTCTCCATGTAATGCAGAAGCGCAAGATCCGCACGTGCTGGTCCACCGATTTTCACCTGGGCCTCGACGGGGCAACTTTGGTAATCAACGAACACTGAAATCGCATGTACTGGCTGATTACGAAATACCTGGTCACTGCGGCCGTGGTCGTGCTGGTGTCCGAGCTGGCGAGGCGCAGCGATCGACTGGGTGGCTTCGTCGGAGCACTGCCGCTGGTGACCATACTGGCGCTGATCTGGCTGTACGCGGAGCAGCAGCCGCAGCAGAAGCTTGCCAATCACGCCTATTACACTTTCTGGTATGTGATCCCCACGTTGCCGATGTTCCTGGTCTTTCCGGCGCTGTTGCCGCGATTCGGATTCTGGCCAACCTTGTTGGCCTGCATCATTCTCACCGTGTTCTGTTTTGGTTTGTTCGCGTTCGCCCTGCGACGCTTCGGCATTGAGTTGATGTAGGGCTGATATGAGTCGGTCGGGATTGGTGCGGTTCGCGGCCGTGACCGCGTTGTTTACGCTGGTTGCCTTTCCCGCAATCGATCGCCCTGTGGCCGAATTCATCCGCGCCTCGGGCTGGGAAGGCGCCTGGATCTTTTCCGCCGGCACTGCGCTCTTCGATACGATCTCCGGGAAAAATCTCTCCAAGTTCCTGCCCGGCCTCGCGCTGGCCGTCGCCGGTGGCATGCTGATGGTACCGGCCCGGTTCAGGCGCCGGGGAACTGCGCTGCTGTTTGTGGGCGCAGCGCATGTGCTCAGCACGCTGATCTGCGGAATGAGCAAGAACGTGTTCGGCCGCCTGCGGCCCTTTGAACTGCTGGAAGCCGGCAACTGGGATCAGGTCTGGTTCGTGGCCGGCGGGAACTCCTTTCCCTCAGGGCACGCCGGCTACTACTTCGGCCTATTCCTGCCGCTTGTGTACCTCTTTCCGCGCCGGCGCTGGGCGCTGCTGGCCATCCCGTTTTTCATTGCCGCCGCCCGGATCATCGAAAATCTGCATTTCCTGAGCGATGTGACCGCATCCATGGCCGTGGCGGCGGTCATCACCGCGGTGCTCGCGGGCGCGCTGGCACCGGCTCCACGGGACTCCGGCCGCGAAGATCGCGATCAACTTACTGTCGTACCACAATAGGTCGCCGATTTGAGCTTTTCTTCGGCCGGCGCTCGGCGCGGCCAGTCGCACGCCTTGTGTCATACGTGCCCCGGGTTTGACCTGGATCAAATCCCCCGCAGTCTCCATTGCATAACCTTGGCAAAACCAAGAGGAAGTGGCGATGGCTGCACGAGTGGGGCGCCGCGAGTTTCTGGCAATGGCAAGCGCCGTGGGTTTCGGAACGGCGCTCACCACCAGTGACCTGTTTGCCGCCTACCAGTATCTCGGACCCGTATCGGTCAAGAATCCGCTCGCGGACTATCCCGATCGGGACTGGGAACGTATTTACCGGGATATCTTCCGTCACGACAAGACGTTCGTCTTCATGTGCTGTCCCAATGACACGCACAACTGCCTGCTGAATGCGTTCGTCAAGAACGACATCGTAGTTCGCGTCGAGCCGACCTACGGGTACGGCAAGGCGCACGATCTGGACGGAAACCGCGCCAGCCACCGCTGGGACCCGCGTTGCTGCCAGAAGGGGCTGGTGCTGGCGCGGCGCTTCTACGGCGATCGCCGGGTGAACGGCGCCTTCATCCGCAAGGGCTTCAAACAATGGGCCGACGACGGTTTCCCCCGGGACGGAAAGACGGGGGCCGTGGCGCGCAAATACGTCAACCGCGGCGTCGATTTCTTTTTTCGCGTCTCCCATGACGAGGCATACGAGTACCAGGCCAAGGCGCTTCTGAATATCGCCAAGACCTATTCGGGACCCGATGGCGAAAAGCGCCTGCTCGCCCAGGGCTACGACCCGGACATGGTGGGGCAGGTGGGTGGGGCCGGGACCCGCGTATTCAAGTTCCGCGGCGGCATGGCGAAGCAGGGCGCGCTACGCATCTTCGGCTGTTTCCGCATGGGCAACAGCATGGCGCTGCTGGATCATCATGTGCGCGGCGTCAACGAGGAGGAGGCCAAGGGCGCCGGCTCCTGGGATTCCTATTCATTTCACACCGATCTGCCGCCCGGCCACCCGATGGTGACCGGCGACCAGACCAACGATTTCGAGCTGTTCGACACGGAGAACGCCAGGGTCGTCATCGCCTGGGGCATGAACTGGATCACGACCAAGATGCCCGACAGCCACTGGTTCACGGAGGCGCGGCTCAAAGGGGCGAAGACCGTGGTCGTCACGGTCGAGTACTCCGCCACCTCGAACAAGGGCGACGAAGTCATCGTCATTCGCCCCGGCACTGATACGGCACTGGCCCTCGGCGTGGCGCAGGTGATGATCGCCGAAAAGCGCTTCAACGCCGACTTCGTGCGCCGCTACACGGATCTGCCCACGCTGGTGCGCATGGACACCCTGGAGCGGCTGAAGGCCAGCGATGTGTTCCCCGGTCACACCGACCGGCCGCTGTCTGCGCACGCCACGGTAGTGCCGAAGGATCAGAAGCCGCCGGCGACGCCGAAACAGGAAGGTGTGTACATCCCGGAAGCCCTGACGCCGGAATTTGCCGATGCAGTGATGTGGGATGCGGAACGCGGAGCGCCGGTTGCGGTCGCCCACGGCGATATCGGCGAGCACTTCACGAAACTCGGCATCACCCCCTCCCTCGACGGCAGCTACGAGATCGGGCTCACCAACGGCACGAAGATCCAGGCGCGCACGGTATTCGACCTGACGCGCGAGTATCTGGATGCAAACCTGACGCCGAAACAATGCAGCGCGGTCACCTGGGCGCCGGAGCAGGCCATCATCAGCCTGGCGCGATCCATCGCCGGCAGCGACGGCCGCACGCTGATCGCGGTGGGCATGGGACCGAACCAGTTCTGGAACAACGACAACAAGGATCGCGCCCTGTTCCTCGTGCTGGCGCTGGCCGGCAGCCTCGGCCGGCACGGCGGCAACATCGGCAGCTACGCCGGCAACTACAAAAACACGCTGTTCTCCGGCATCCCGAAGTGGACCACCGAAGACCCGTTTCATCCGCAACTGGATGCGGCGGGCGAGGTCAAGACGAAGTATTACCTGCGGCCGGAGTCCATGCACTACTGGGCCAACGGCGAACGGGTCATGAAGGCAGGCGACAAGAAGATAACAACCGGCGCGCACCTGCCGACACCCACCAAGGCCATCTGGCAGGTGAATTCCAACTCCAGCCTCGGCAACCAGAAGGGGCACTACGACCTGGTGTTCAATACCCTGCCGCGCTGCGAGCTGGTGGTCTACAACGAATGGTGGTGGACCGCGTCCTGCGAATACAGCGACATTGTCTACGGCGTGGATTCGTGGATGGAGTTCAAGTACCCGGACATGACGGCGTCCAACACGAATCCGTTCCTGCAGCCGTACCCGCGCACGCCGGCGCGCCGCGCGTTCAATACCGTGTCGGATAACGACACCTACCTGGGCGTCGCCCGGGAGCTGGGCAAGCTGACGGGCGACAAGCGCTTCGCGGAGATGTGGCATTTCATCGCCGAGAACAGGTCCGAGGTGTACCTGCAGCGCATCATTGACTACTCGGCGCCGCTCCGGGGTTACCGGTTCGAGGAAATCGAGGACCTGGGCCGCAAGGGGATCCCGGTGTTGATGAACACGCGCACCTACCCGCGCATCAACAGCTACGAGCAGGTGCAGGAATCGAAGCCCTGGTATACCAAGACCGGGCGGCTCGAGTTCTACCGGCCGGAAATCGAGTTTGTTGAGGCCGGCGAGAACCTGGTGGTGCACCGCGAACCGTCCGAGGCCACGTTCTACGAGCCCTGCGCCATTCTCGCGGCGCCCCATCCGGCCATCCGGCCGAAGCGTCCGGCGGACTGGAACATTGCCGAGGGCGACTGGGATCACATCTCGCGGCAGATGCGCAATGCGACGCGCAGTGCCGAGGAACTGATGCACACCCGCCATCCGCTCAGTGAGCAGGGATTTCGTCATGTCTTCCACACGCCCAAGTACCGGCACGGCGCCCATACGATGCCCGTGGATACAGATTTCATGGCCGCGCTGTTCGGTCCGTTCGGCGATATGTACCGGCGCGACCGGCGCATGCCCGGAACCGGTGAGATGTACGTGGACATCAATCCCGGCGACGCCCGTGAGCTCGGCGTTCAGGACGGCGACTACGTCTGGATTGACGGCGATCCGAAGGACCTGCCGTTCCGCGGCTGGGACGACCCGGCGCGCAAGGATGAATACAAGGTCGCCCGCCTGATGGCCCGCGCCCGGTATTACCCGGGCACGCCGCGCGGCATTACGCGCATGTGGTTCAACGGCTATATGGCGACGCCCGGTTCAGTGAAGGCGCATGAAACCCGGGCGGATGGCGTGGCAAAGAACGAGGAAACCCACTACCAGGCGCTGTTCCGCTACGGCGGCCACCAGAGTCTGACGCGTTCCTGGCTGAAACCCACCCACCAGACCCATTCGCTGATTACGCGCAAGTCGTGGACCCACGAGGTCACCAAGGGGTTCAACGTGGACGTGCATTGCGTGACCGGCGCGCCGCGCGAGTCGCTGGCGAAATTCTCCAAGGCCGAGGATGGCGGCATGGACGGCAAGGGCCTGTGGCGGCCGGTGACCTTGGGGCTGCGCCCCGGCACGGAGCGCGACAGCTTCAAGCAGTATCTGCGCGGCGGCTTTGTCAGCGTGAAGAAGGCCTGAGCGAGAGGGGCGGAAAAAATGCCGAAAGTTTACAACTGGCAGATCGGGCGCGAGATGGATTACCTGTACGAGGGCGCGCGGCCGAAAAAGCAGTTCGCCATGGTGATGGACACCAACAAGTGCATCGCCTGCCAGACCTGCACCGTGGCCTGCAAGACCACCTGGACGCCCGGCCGCGGCCAGGAGTACATGTTTTGGAACAACGTCGAGACCAAGCCCTATGGTTTCTATCCACTCGGGTGGGACGTGAACATCCTGGAAAAGCACGGGGTGCAGGGCATCGATTCGTTCCCCTACAACGGGAAAACATTGTTTGAAAGCGCGCCGTCCGGCGAGCGGGTGCTGGGGTATCTGCCGGCGGATCTGGATTACGCCCATCCCAACGTGGGCGAAGACGATTCGCTCGGCGACATGCCCCAGGGCGCGCACCTGACCCTGCCGCACATGCAATGGATGTATTACCTGCCGCGCATCTGCAACCACTGCACCTACCCGGCCTGCCTCGGTGCCTGTCCGCGCCAGTCCATCTACAAGCGGCCTGAGGACGGCATTGTGCTGCTGGACCAGAAGCGCTGCCGCGGCTATCGCGAGTGCGTCAAGGGCTGCCCGTACAAGAAGGTGTACTTCAATTCCATGACTCGCGTCTCGGAAAAGTGCATCGGCTGCTACCCGGCGGTGGAAAACGGGCGCCAGACCCAGTGCACGATGACCTGCATCGGCAAGATCCGGCTGCAGGGGTTCATCACCACGCCGGACAAGGCGCGCGAAGACAATCCGATGGACTACCTGGTGCACATCGCCAAGGTCGCCAAACCGCTTTATCCGCAGTTCGGGCTGGAGGGGAATGTCTACTACATACCTCCCATTCATGTGCCGCCGCAGTATCTGCGCCAGATGTTCGGCTGGGGCGTCGAGGACGCCATCGCGACCTATCGCAAGGCGCACAGCGACCGGCGTCTGCTGGGCGTGCTGCTGCTGTTCGGCGCCACGCCGGAAATCACCCACCATTACCGGATCGAAGGCGACGCGGTGTACGGCTACGACGAAAAAGGCGCCGAGATCGTACGCGTGCCGATGCGCGAGCCGGTCCATGTGCGCGCCGCCTATGACGAGCGGCACGCATCGCATCGGACCAACATCACCTGAACGCCCGGACATGATCGGAAAAAATCTGGCAATTCTTGCCTGCATCTTCACTGCCGTGGCGGCGATGTTTTCCCCAATGTCCCGGGCCGCTGATGCCGGCCTTGCCGCCGCGCGCATACCCGGAACCGCCCCGTTTCTGGATCCCGAATCCGCCCTGTGGCGGGCGACCGCGCCGTTCACGGTGACGATGCTGCCGCAGGTTATTACCACGCCGAACCATCCCAATCCGGCCATCAAGTCGCTCACCGTGCGCGCTGCGCACAATGGCAAATGGCTCGGCGTGCTGGTGGAATGGAAGGACCCGACGAAAAGCGACCGCATAGTCGTGGACGAATTCGGAGATCAGGTCGCCGTGGAATTTCCCGTGCACTACAACCAGGACGAACTCCCCAGCCCGATGATGGGCAGCCCGGGGAAGCGCGTGGACATCTGGCAGTGGCGGGCCGCCTTCCAGCGCGACATCGAGATGGGCGAGCCGGGGATCCGGGACATTTATCCCAATACGCTGGTGGACGTTTATCCGGATGAAGTGTTGCGCGCCACCGATGCCAGGCCCTATATGGGTGCAGTCGGCGCGGACAACCTGATTTCGCACCCGTTGAGCGTGTCCCCGATCATCGAGCAGAGTGCGGAAGGGTTCGGCACGCTGACGGCGTTACCCGGCGATCAGGACACCGATGGACGGGGTGTGTGGAAGGACGGCACCTGGCGTGTCGTGTTCACACACCCGCTCACGCCCATCAGCAAGAACAGCGCGAGATTCGTCGAGGGCGGAGGCACCGTCGTCGCGTTCGCGGTATGGGACGGCGGCAACCGCGAGGTCGGTGCGCGCAAGGCGTGGGCCGGCTGGGTGCCGTTCAGGCTGGCGCCATGATCGATCCGGCGCAGGACGAGATGGGCCAGGCACTGGCGCGGGCGGGGACCTACCATATGCTGGCGAAGGCGATTTCCCACCCCGGGCCGAGTCTGCTGGTGTCCGTGCTGCAAAACTGCAAAACGCTGCTTGCGTGGCCGGGAGACTGGCCGGAGGGATTGCGGAATGCGGTGCAGAGGATCCTCGAGGCGGGGAGGGGTTCCGACATCGGCAATCTGGCCCAGGAACATGTGCGGCTGTTCGGGCCCGGTGCCCGCTGCCCGCTGACGGAGACCTCCTGGGGCGACGTGGGGAGAATGCTGGGCAAGGCCGCCCAGATGGCCGATATCTCCGGTTTCTATCGCGCGTTCAAGTTGCGCCCGCTTGAAGGTCGGGAGTCCGTACCTGAAGATCACCTGGCCATGGAACTCGAGTTCATGAGTTTGCTGTGCCTGAAAGAGGCGCATGCGCGCAACGAGGGCACCGAGGCCCCGCTGGAAGTCACGCGCAGCGCCCAGGGAAAATTCGTGCAGGATCATCTGGGCACCTGGATCGAGTACTGGCTGGAACAACTCCGGCAGAATGCGCCGCCGGATTTCTACCTGAGGGTCGGCGAGGCCCTGCGCAGCCTGGTCAGCGCCGATGCGCTCCTGCTCAAGGTTGAGCCGGTGACCATCCGCGCCCGGCACGGGGACCCGGAGATGGGCGCCGATTCCTTCCACTGTCCCAGGGCGTCCGTGTCGTAGCCTCCGTCGTAACATTCCATCTTTCCGAAGTCAGAGTGATCGATCCGCCGGTGCCGTCATTGACGCGCGCCGCGGTTATTACTGTGCCCGACAGGATTGAAGAGTACGATTACGGGCGCTTTGCGTGGGCCGTGGACGGGGAGGGGAACCGGGTTGAACTCCAGGAAACGACGGGGATCAAGCCGCATCAAGCGGGCCGTGACGCCAATGGCTTGCGCTGTGTTGTGCTTCTGCGGTGTTGCCGGCGCCCCGATCGCCGCACAGGAGGTCATAGACAACAGCGAGCATCTGGAATCCGATCGCCCGGAGTCGTGGGCCATGAACTACTTCACGTCCGTCACGTTGCTGTCCGGACTCAGTGTGCCGCGTTCGCGGGAACCCTGGTCGGTGGAAGCGGCGGCGGAGTTCGGATGGATCCCGCAGTTGAGTCTCCGCAAGCGCACCGTCGGCTTCAACGGCACCAAGGAGGAGGCGCTGAACCATTCCACGATCTTTGCCCGGCCGCGGCTGACCGTGGGCCTGCCGTGGCGCGCGGCGCTCACATTATCTTATGTGCCGCCGCTCAAGATCGCCGGTGTCCGGCCGCATCTGTTTGCGTTTGCGCTGGAGCACCCGTTGTACGAGCGGGAGCCGTTGACGCTGGGCGCCAGATTTTACGGTCAGGTGGGCCGGGCGAGGGGGGCGATTACCTGTTCCGAAGAGGTGGCCGGTCATCCGCCCGGGTCCCTGAAGAATCCCTTTGGGTGTGATGAGGCTTCCTATGACAAGGCGATTCAGCGCTACCTTGGCATCGAACTCAGCGCTGCCTGGCGGTTGGAGCGTCTCGGCGGATTATCGCCGTGGATTGCGGTCGCCGGGAATTACCTGGATACGGAGGCCCATGTCCGGGCTTTGACCTTCGGCATTCCGGATCGGAGCGTCCTCGATTCGGAGACCTGGACCTTTTCTGCAAGCGGCGGCGTCAGTTATCCGCTTTCGCCCGGACTGAGCATCAGCGTCGGGGCGTTCTACAGCCCGTTGGCCGTGGTCCGGCCCCCCTATATGTCCACGGACAATGACGCATTGTTCAACCTGCGGGCGCTGATTTCCTACGAATTTCAGTAGCTTGATTTGTGACGCGATTCACAATCGGGCATGCCCGGCATGGTTTGCCATCCGTGGATGCGCTAGACTGCTGTTTGGGTGGTGACTGCAGGGCCCGTTCCCTGCAGGAGTTTGTACGGCGATGCGCGTCCTTCTTTTTGTCTCTGTTTCTATTGCGGCCCTTGCCCTGAGTTCCCAGGCCATAGCCTATTACGGTGGCGGCGGTCCGGAGCCCGATCCGGTGCCCGTTACGACCATCAAGGGAAAGCTGTATGCGACGGTGGGCCCGGGCTTCACCATCACGCTCAAGAGAAAGAACGGCACGGTCGTGAAATCAATCAAAAAAGCGACCTGGAAGATCGTCGTGGACGACAAGTCCAGCGTGCACAACTTTCACCTGACCGGGCCGGGAAGTCTGAACATGTCAACGACCGTGAACGCAATTACCAAAGTCAAATGGACCGTGACGTTAGGGGTGGGAACCTTTACCTATATCTGTGATCCCCACTCGGGGACCATGAAAGGAACATTCAAGGTCATTTCCTAAATAGCTGTTCCGAGTTCCAGATCAAACAGGCCTTGCGATCAAAGGTACCGGAGTTGTGGCGCCGCTTTCAGCCGGCCGGTCCCAGGCCGGGTAAACCCGGCCCCACAGGTGATCAAGTTGTCCCCCGTCCTCCAGAAGAGGATTGGGCCTTCCGCGCCGTCGCGACTCCCGATTCGATTCAGCTATTGACAGGCCGGCCGTCATGCCACGACAACCCCCTCGCTGGCCGTCAGGTCGGCGAAGTACCCGCTCAAACGCCGCGTCATTTCCCCGGGTTGCCCGGTGCCGATGATGCGTCCGTCAATCTTCGTGACCGCCGCCAGCTCACCCATCGTGCCGGTGCAGAAGACTTCGTCCGCGCGGTAAGCCTCCGTCAGTGATACGTCCCGCACCGCGTGCGGGATGCCGTGTCTCCGGCACAGCTCCAGCACGGCCGCCCGCGTGATGCCCTCGGGACACGCTGCGGTGGTCGGTGTCAGAATCGTATCGCCCTGCGCAAGAAATAAATGTGTCGCATTGGTTTCGGCGATGAACCCGCGCATGTCCAGCATCACGGCATCGTCTGCGCCGGCGGCGTTGGCCTGCAGTTTGGCCAGGATGGACTGGATCAGATTTGCGTGGTGGATTTTCGGATCGAGGCAATCCGGCGGGAAACGCCGGATGGTGCTGGTAATCAATGTGAGGCCCGTCTTTGCATACACGGGCGGCTTGTGTTCGGCGAGGATGATCAAGGTCGGTCCGGACCGGTTGAGGCGCGGATCCATGCCGGAGGTGAATTTCACCCCGCGCGTTAGCGTCAGCCGGATGTGCACGCCGTCGCGCATCCCGTTCGCGGCGAGTGTGCGGCGGATCTCGGCGATGATGTGCTCGTGGGCAGGGATCTCCGCGAAGGCCAGGGCCTGCGCCGAGCCGCGAAGGCGGTCAAGGTGTTCCATGAGCCGGAAAACGCGCCCGTTGTAGAGCCGCAACCCCTCCCAGACGGCGTCGCCGCCCTGCACCGCGGAGTCAAACGGGCTGATGGCGGCCTGATCGCGATGCACGAGATCGCCGTTGATGTTCACAACCAGGTTGCGGTTGCGCTCATTGAATGTCTGTTGCATGGGGACCCCGCTTTCGGCTGGCGCAAAGCCGGCTCCACAGAACATTGTGGAGCCGGGTTCATCCCGGCCAATTTCTCTTCAGACGGTCAGGCGGTGCGCATACAGCACCTCATAGGGCACCCGGCACTGCCCGTGCAGGGATTCCAGCCGCCCCGGAACCGCCCGCTCCGTTTTGCGCGGCCGCCGGAAGCCGGTGGACCGCCAGACACCTTGATACCAGTACCTGGCCCAGACGCCGTCGGTGGCGCGCGGGCCGGACGGCCAGTGCAGCATCCGGTCCGAAAACGGGAGGCCGAGCGCGCTGCAAAGTTTTTCCAGCATCCCGCGCGGGTTGCGCAGCAGATCGTCCGCGTCCACAACCGGCGGCACGGCACCGGTCTCGTGCTTCACTGTCTCGAAGATCTCCAGTTGCTGGGGCAGTCCCGTGTCTGCAAGCGTGGGATCAGGATACTTGGCATCGAGGGACAGCAGCATGGCCTGTGGATCACGGATAAGGAAGCAGTTCGTAAGCGCCATGAGCCAGCCTCTGCCCATGCCCGGCAGCAGATGATGGGTCATGTGTTTCTGGTAGAACACGGCCTTCCCCTCCGGCGCGTGGGTGGTCAGCCACGCGGCGACCTTGCGCCAGTCATTTTCCTGGCTGGCGATGACCTCTTCCCTCCCGGGGTGGGGCAGTTCGGTCATGCGCAGGTAGTGCGCATAAAAAGGCTCATCGCAGACGCAGGTATCCGGCCGGTTTTCAAACGCGCGCATAAGCGCCGTGGAAATATTGCGCGGTCCGGACCACATGGCGATACGCAGGGGAGAGTTACAAGTCACAAGTCATAAGTTACAAGCAAAATGGTGAAAGTGAAAAGTAGAATGTGAAAAGGAACAAGTGCGAGAAAGAACTCGATTGTGAATATGTCGCTCCAATTCACCAGCCACCAGCCACCAGCCACCAGCCACCAGCCACCCGCCACCAGCCACCCGCCGCATTGACGGGCGCGATGCCGCCGCTCACACTGCGCGTACCTGTCATGAACATTCCGACGGTTTCCCGCTTCGACCTGTTCGCCTGGGCCCTGTTTGTCGGCGGGCTCCTCATCCTGCTGCCGCTCAAGTTGCTGCCGGCCCTGATTGCCGGCCTGCTGGTCTACGCATTGGTCAATGCAATGGTGCCGAATCTGCGCACCCCGGTTCTGGGCGAGGAAGGGCCCGGCCTGCTGGCTGTGGCGCTCATCGCCGCAGCGGTCATTACCATCATCATACTGGCCGGCGCCGGACTGGCGTCATTCCTGCGCCACAGCGGTGAAAACGTGCCGGCACTGATCCAGGGTATGGCGGAGATACTGGAAGGGTCCCGCGACCGACTGCCCCCCTGGCTGCTGCAATATCTGCCGGATGATGCCGAGGACCTGCGCCGGGGGCTGGTGCGCTGGCTGCGCGACCACGCCTCGACGTTCCAGGTGGCGGGCGCCGAACTGGCGCGCGCGCTGGGTCACATACTGCTTGGCATGGTCGTCGGCGCGCTGCTGTCGCTGGAGAGCGCCGTATTCGACCACAATCGCGGTCCGCTGGCACAGGCGTTCGCCGAGCGCGGCGTGCGGCTGGCGCAGGCGTTCCGGCGCGTGGTATTTGCGCAATTCTGGATATCGTCAATCAACACCGGGTTCACCGCCATCTACCTCACCATCGCGCTGCCCTGGCTGGGGATTGAACTGCCGTTCACGAAGACGCTGATCCTGGTCACGTTTATCGCCGGGCTGCTGCCGATCCTGGGCAACCTGATCTCCAATACCATCATCTTCATCGTCAGCCTGAGCCAGTCGCTGTTTGTCGCGCTGGGCTCACTGGCCTATCTGATCATCATTCACAAACTGGAATATTTTCTGAACGTGCGCATCATCGGGGGATTGATACGTGCCCGCGCCTGGGAGATGCTGATAGCGATGCTGGTCATGGAGGCAGCGTTCGGCATCGCCGGGCTCATCGCCGCGCCGATTTACTACGCCTATCTGAAGGACGAACTGAGCGCGAAGGGATTCGTTTAATGTGGCTGCACGCGGTACGTCACCGGGCGATGTCACGCGCCCGTGAAGAACGCAGCAGGTATTGCAGGGCCGCGAGCAGTTGCGCCGGCGACGGTGGGCAGCCGGCGATGCGCACATCCACCGGGATCACGTTGGCGATGGCGCCGCAACTCGCGTAGGAGACGCCGAATTCGCCGCCATGGCAGGCGCAGTCGCCCGAGGCGATCACCAGTTTCGGCTCCGGGCAGGCGTCGTAAGTGCGGCGCAGCGCCGCCTCCATGTGCCTTGACACCGGGCCGGTGACCAGCAGGCAGTCGGCATGGCGTGGCGAGGCTACGAAATGCACGCCGAAGCGTTCCACGTTGTAGTAGGGATTGTTCAGCGCGTGGATCTCGAGTTCGCAGCCGTTGCAGGAGCCGGCGTCCACGTGGCGGATGGCGAGGCTGCCGGCGAAGCGCCGGTCCAGTGTGCGCCTGACCTCGATCCCGAGGCGTTCGATCTCCGCGGCGTCCGGCACCGGCGCCGGTTCGGTGACGACGCCGATGCGGATGATCTTCCCAATCTGACTGAGCATACGCCTAAATAGCTGTTCCAATATGTAGGACTGGTGCGCGCCCCGATCTCATGTTGTCGGACACGCTGTAAATACGTCCCTGTACGCTCGGGTTCCGACATCCGTGTCTCCACACGGTCCTCCAACATGAGATCGGGGCGCGCACCAGTCTGTCTCGCATTTCAGAACGGGTACTTAGCAGGTTGTTGAAAAAGTCCTTCCATGGACTTTTTCAACCCGAAAAGCAAAAAGTGTGATTTTTGCTTTTCTCCATTTTTCAAGTACTTGAAAAATGGCGGTGCATCCTGCACCGCGTTACCAGGC
>JACORW010000084.1 GCA_016179185.1 Gammaproteobacteria bacterium
CACAAAATTCCGGTTACACAATACCGGAACGCCGCGTGGCCCGATCTCTTGTTGGCGGACCGTAGTGCCGCTTGGATGCGGCGAACGAGCCTCTTTGGATGGAATTACGGCGTGTCTGCAAACATGAGATCGGGCCACGCGCCGTCCCTGGGTCTTGCATATCAGAGTTTCCTTTCAGCCTTCGTGATCGATATAGGTCGTGTCGGCGAAACACTTCATGTATTCCTCCAGCAATTGCACCCCTGCCGGCGGCCGGATGACGCCGGCATCCACTTTGCGGCGGATGATCTCGTTCATGCGCCGCTTCAGATCGCTCGGGAAATACTGCACGTCCGCCAGCATCTCCTCCACCGTCGTACCCGGGATGATCTTTTCGATGTAATAACCGTTGGGTTCGTGGGCGTCGGAATAGACATGCACCTCGGCGACGCGCCCGAACAGGTTGTGCGAATCGCCCATGATGTCCTGATAGGCGCCCATCAGGAAAAAACCGAGGTAATACGGATCCGTCCCGCCGTTTCCGTGCACCGGCAGGAAACGCCGATCGCGCAGCGCGGATACATAATGATCCACCTTCCCGTCCGAATCGCAGGTCAGATCCACGAGCGTGGCGCGGCGCGTCGGCTCCTCATTGAGCCGCTCCAGCGGCATGATCGGAAATCCCTGCCCGATGGCCCAGTGATCGAGAATGGACTGGAACACGGAGAAATCGCACAGGTACTGATCCACCAGGTGCTCATCGAGGGCACGCAGCTCCGCCGGCACCTGGGCGCCGGGGTCCACGCCGCCGAGCAGTTCATGCACGCCCTGGCAGATGGACCAGTACAACCGCTCCGCAGTGGCCTTCTGCTCCAGCGGCAGGTAGCCGAGCGTGAACAACTGATCAGCCTCGCCGCGCTTTTCCGCGGCATCGTGGAATGACTCCAGCAACTGCCAGACCTGCACGCGCGCCGTCTTCTTCAGGCGGCCGCGGATGTCGGCGAGGATGCCGTACAGCTCGTGGATGACGTTCTCCTCCTCCGGACCCGGCTTGTAGTTCGGATCGACGGCGTCCTTGCGAAACGCCCCCAACACCGGGACCACCAGCACCGAATGGTGGGCGGTGATGGCGCGGCCGCTCTCGGAAATGAGCACCGGGCAGGCCGCATTCTCCACGTCGCAGACCTCCTTGACTGCGTACACAATCGCGTTCGCGTATTCCTGCAGGTTGTAATTAATTGGCTGATCATCGGCATCATACTGGGACTCGTAATTGACGCTGAGGCCGCCGCCGACATCCAGGTACTTGACCCCCAGGCTGCGCTCAACCAGCTGCGCATAGATATGGGCGATTTCCTTCACCGCGTGCTTCACGATCTGGATGTCGGCCAACTGGCTGCCAAGGTGAAAGTGCAGCAGCACCAGCGCGTCGCTCATGCCGCATTGCTGCAGGCGCCCCACGAGCTGCATCAGTTCAGGGATGGAAACGCCGAACTTGGACAGGTCGCCGCCGGACTTCGCCCATTTGCCCGATCCACTGGTGGCGAGACGCACGCGTACGCCGAAGCGTGGCCGCGCCTCCATCGCCTCCGCTATGGACATCAGCATTTCGAACTCATGGTATTTCTCCACCACCGGTATCACGTTCTTGCCCAGCCTCTGCGCCGCGAGCATCAGGCGCATCATGGTGGAGTCCTTGACGCCGTTGCAGATCAACAACGCTTCATCGTCGTCGAGATGCGCCAACGCGGCGATCAGTTCAGTCTTGGAGCCGCATTCGAGACCCATGCCGAAGGGGCGGCCCGCCTCGAGCACCTCCTCCACCACCTCATGCAGTTGATTGACCTTGATCGGGTAGACGCCACGATAGGGCGCGCTGTAACCCGAATCCGCGATGGCGGTATTGAAAGCCTGGTGCAGGCGCTGCACGCGCGCGCGCAGCACGTCCTGAAAACGGATCAGCGCCGGAAGGCGTATCGAGCGTTTGCGCAGTTCGGCGATGATGTCGGCAATGACCATCGCCGGTGAGTCGTCGCTGACGCGCACACACACCTTGCCGGCGTCGTTGATGTGGAAAAAGCCGTCGCTCCAGCCCGACACCCGGTACAGGGCTTCGGACCGGGCCACGGTCCATTCGGCCTGGCCGGCGGGCTCCGCCTGGGATGCCGCCCGCATGCGTGACTCAGGAACTGCGTTCATGGGTACGCTGGTGTGTACTCCCCGCCGCTATTCCCCGAGCAGTAACGCAAACACAAGCGGCGCCACGATGGTGGCGTCCGACTCGATGATGTATTTGGGCGTGCTCGCCGACAATTTGCCCCAGGTGATTTTCTCGTTGGGCACAGCACCGGAATAGGAACCGTAGCTGGTCGTGGAGTCGCTGATCTGGCAGAAATAGGCCCAGCGCCTGATGTCCTCCATATGCAGGTCCTGTTCCATCATCGGCACCACGCAGATCGGGAAATCCCCGGCGATGCCGCCGCCGATCTGGAAGAATCCGACGGGCTTCGCTTGCGATGTGGTCCGGTACCAGTGCGCGAGATCGATCATGTACTCGATGCCGGTGCGCACGGTGTGCACATTTTTCACGTCGCCCTTGATGCAGTGGGCGGCATAGATGTTGCCGCAGGTGGAATCCTCCCACCCGGGTACGAACATCGGCAGATTTTTTTCGGCGGCGGCGACCAGCCACGATTCGCGCGGGTCGATCCGGTAGCTGTCCTGCAACCGGCCTTCGCGGATCAGGCCGTAAAGGAACTCATGCGGGTACCAGCGCTTGCCGGTCCGATCCGCCGACTGCCACACGTCCAGCAGCTTGCGCTCCAGATGCCGGAACGCCTCTTCCTCGGGAATGCAGGTGTCGGTGACGCGGTTCAGCCCCCGATCCAGCAGGCTTTCCTCGTCCTGCGGCGAAAGTTGCCGGTAATGGGGAATGCGGACGTAGTGATCGTGGGCGACCAGGTTGAAAATGTCTTCTTCCAGGTTGGCCCCGGTCACGCACAGCGCGTGTACCTTGTCGCGGCGGATCATCTGCGCCAGCGACAGCCCCAGTTCCGCGGTGCTCATGGCCCCGGCCAGCGTCATGAACATCACGCCGCCGTCATCGAGCAGTTTCTGATAGCCGTTGGCGGCGTCGATCAGCGCTGCGCTGTTGAAATGCCGGAAGTGATGCCTGATGAAATGACTGACCGGTGCCGAACTCATCTACCCAATTCTCCGAATCTCCTCAGCTTGTTCAGTTTTGCCTGCCAGTGGCGGACTTTCGTAGGTTACTTCAAAAGCGCCGACAAGTTAACAGGCCGGGCCGGTGCGCGGCCCCGGATCCGAGTTCGTCACCTTTGTCCGACTCCGGGGATCTGCTGCGACAGGCAGTGGATGGTGCCGAGGCCATAGACTATGTCGCCGCAGTCCACCGGCATTGTGCGGCGTCCGGGAAACAGCGGCGCCAGGATGCGCGCCGCTTCGGCATCCATCGCATCGTTGAACACCGGCAGCAACACCGCGTGATTGGCGATGTAGAAATTCGCGTAACTGGCCGGCAACCGCTGGCCATTGCTGCAAGACGGCGCCGGCATCGGCAGGTCCACGATGCGCAGCGGCCTGCCGTCGGGCAGGCGCGCCTGCTCCAGCCGCCGCCGGTTGTCGCGCAGCGGCGCGTGATTCTGCTCGTTGACGTTGTCTTCCATCACCGTCACCACGGTGTTTCGATCCACAAACCGGGTCAGATCGTCCACATGGCCGTCGGTATCGTCGCCGACGATGCCTTCACCCAGCCACAGAATGTGCGTGACACCCAATAGTTCGCGGAGCCGCTGCTCAATCCGGTCCCGGGTCATGGTTGGATTGCGATTGGGATTGAGCAGACACTGCTCCGTGGTCAGCACGGTACCGGCACCGTTCACGTCAATGGACCCGCCTTCAAGCACCATGCCGGCGCGGTACGTGGGCACCTGGAGATAATCCGCCATCCGACCTGGGATCAGGTTATCCAGATCGAATGGCGGGTATTTGCCGCCCCAGGCATTGTAGTCGCAGTCCAGCGCCAGCAGCGGTGTCACGGGATCGGTCCGCGTCACGAAGATCGCGCCGTGATCCCGGCACCAGGCATCGTTGGTCGGGAACAGGTGCAGGTGGATGTCGCCGGCGACGCCGGCCCGTTGCAGGGTCCGGGAAACGTGCCGCTCGTGGGCGGCGTCCAGCACATTGATATGCACCGCTTCGCCGATCGCCAGCGCCCGCACGATCTCCGTGTAGGCCGGTTCCACCGGCCCGAAGCGGCCCGGCCAGGAACCGCGGTTGTGCGGCCAGGAAAGCCAAGTGCCCTGGTGCGGCTCCCATTCCGCCGGCATACGGTAGCCAAGGGCGGCAGGACTGTCGGGATCCAGTTCTGGAAACATCGAGGTACTTGCGCCAGGAAGAGCCGAAAGTGGAAAGTTCAAAGTGAAAAGTGTCTCGGTGCAGCCGGATCCATTAACCGGTTGCGCGCCATCCTGCTTTTCACTTTTCTTTTTCAACTTTTGACTTGTTTGTAGCGACATCGGGAATACCAATGCGCCGCACAAGGTCAGTGAAGCGCGGATCCGACCGGACCGGCGCGAACTCCTTCATGACGTTCAGCCACGCCATGGATCGTGAACGGAGCCGGAATGCCCTGTCCAGATACTCAAAACAGCGGTCCGCATCGCCCAGCCCGGAATGAATGGCCGCCAGGCAACAGGGAGAAACATAGCCGGTGCGTCCCAGGTCCTCCAGCTGATCCAGCACTGAACGGGCCGCCGCCCGATCTCCGGACACGGCATGGGCATACCCCAGCCCCTGCAGCGGCATCGTATAGCCGGCCCCGGTGTCGGCAGACCTGCGGAATGACTCGATCGCTTCGCGGTGGCGGCCTGCCGCCAGATGCACATGCCCGAGCCCCCAGTGCGCGGCCCAGAAATCGGGATCCAGATCCAGCGTCCACAGCAGACGGGACTGCGCCTCGTCGTCGCGCCCGGCCTGATGCAGTTGCCACGCGAGGTTCATGTTGGCTTCCGTGGACAGGGGATCCACCTGGCGCGCCTGTTCCGCTTCGTCAATGGCGTGATGGAAATCCCCGAGGGATTCGAAGTACAGGCTGTACTGCAGATGGGAACGGGTATCGTTCAGACTCACCGCGAGTGCCGCCTTGAACAGGTGTTCGGCCTCCGGCCATTTCCATTCGTACTTCAACACCATGATGGCGGTGAACACAATCGGCTCCACCTGACCGTGATCCAGTTCCATTGCCCGGCGCGAATACTCAAGACCCGCGGGGATTATCCGTTCAGGCGAATCCAGTTCGAAACCATAGCTGCCCAGCGCGCAGTAGCAACTGGCGGCGCCGGAATAGGCGGCGGCAAAATTCATGTCCAGTGAAATCGCTTTCTTGAAGCACTGCGCCGCCTTTTCGATGGATTCCCGGGTCATGCGCCGCCGGTAACCGCGGCCCAGCAGGTACATCTCGTAGGCGTCGGGATTGACGGGACTGTGGAACTCCGGCGTCCCCGCCGGCACGAGTTCCCGGATCAATTGCGCCGAAATCACGTCCGCCAGATCCCGTTGCACGCGGATCACGCCGGTCATGTCGCGCTCAAAGACTTCCGCCCAGACGTGGTGATCGGTGGCGGCCTCGATCAGCTGCGCGGATACGCGCACCCGGCTGCCGTCCCGGACCACGGTGCCTTCAACGATATGCGCCACGTTCAAATCATCGGCGATGTCCGGAACGGAACATTCGGCCTTCTTGTAGCGCATCGTGGATGTCAGCGAGATGACCTTCAGGTGCCGGTTCCCGGCCAGCGTCGTAATCACGGTATCGGTGAGCCCGTCGGAGAAATACTCCTGCTCCGGATCCCCGGACAAATTGCGAAACGGCAGAACGGCGATCGACCCGCGGACGGCAGCGCGCTTCCCCCGTTTTTCGGCCACTTCCGCCCGGGCGGCCATCCTCGAGATGGATGGCGCATACGACCCCCGGGCCAAGTCGATGTAGATCGCGTCGTCCCTCCCGCTGCCCTGGTAATATTCACGCAATTTGGTGCGCAGCCGGCCCGCCTCGACGCGGACGATGGAATCCAGGTTCGGGTCGAAACTGGGTTCGCGGTCGAATACGTCCAGCCCGATGGTGTAGCCCTTGAGCCGGTCGGTCGTACCCGCAAGACGGTGCTCAACGATGTAACGAAGGAACCGGCACTGCCGCTCGGCGCGCCGGAACCCGTCGCTGGCGAGGATTTTATCCACCTGCCCGCGCACTTCCGCTGGGGCGCAGGCCGAGGCGAAGGGAGGGGCGGGAGCTGGCGATTTCACATCAAACCCTGGCGGGGAAATTCGGCCCGGTACGCGGCAAGCCGATGTTACTTGCCGTTACTTAACCCCGAGTGACGTATAATTGTGCCGGGCATGGAGTCAAATATCCCCAGGTAACCCCAAAACCGACCCGAGGAGATGCAGTCATGAGAATAAAGGTGATCATAGCAGCAACGCTGTTGACGGTATCGACTGGCGCGCTGGCGGCGGAGTCCGCCGGCTTTACCGGCTGGATAGAGACCATCCACCGCGCCGACGCGAACAAGGACGGTATGATTACACCGACGGAAATCGCGATGTACGACCCCCAGGCCCATGAGGCCGGTTTCCGCCCGTTCATGATCGACCATTTCGCCGCGTGGGACTTCAATCACGACATGATGGTGGACATGGACGAGATCAAGAAAGGCATGGAAGCCGCGAAGATGACCGACAAGGACATGGAGCGCGCGTTCTTTGAAATGGTGGGATTCCAGCCGCCGCGTAACAAGTAACCCGAATCGCGATTCCGGCAGGGGATGGGGGCTTTCCCGAGCCTGACCTCCCCCGGTTCCCATCCCCTGCAGAATTTTCCTGCTGCCGCCGCGAAATTTCAGGCCGCGAGCGGTGGCAGGGGGCAGTCCAGGGTCACAGCCAGTGCCTGCAGGATCTCCGCCTCCGCAGGCAACACCTTCTTGTCGCGGATGACACAGTCCGCGCAGGCCTCCACCACGGATCTTTTCAGCAATGGCGCCAGTTGTTCCAGCTTGCCCAACGCGGCCTCCATGTCGTTCAGGGAGCACGCCGCCGATGGCACGAGGTCACCGGGATCGCGCTGGAACTGGGCCATGCCGAGGCGGAAGCTGGCGCGCATTTCGGTATCGTCCCGGCTGCCGGCCCGGGCCAGAACACTCAGCACCAGCCGGATTTCTTCCAGCACGGCTTCAGTCTTGAAATATCGCACCGGCACTTCCCGTTCCGCCCCTTCGGCAAGGTGTTCCCCCAGGATGGTCACCAGCGCAAACTCGAACACGGTGACACGCTTGTCCGCCGCCACCAGTGCGCGCAGGACGTCCAGAATCCGGGCCTTTCCCTCCGGGGGCTGGGATTTCATGGCGGGCAGCGCCAGATTCACCAGCGGCAGCCGGCCTTCGGCAGCCCGGGCGGAGACGGCCGGCAACAAACGCTCCGCCGCCACTGCTCCCTCGCTGTCCCGCGCGCGCAGCAATTCCAGACCGGCCGGCCGCGATCCGGCCCCCATACCCGCCAATACCAGCGCGTAGCAGACCGCAGGCGCCGATTCCGGCCGGTGCAGGGCGTCGAGCAATTCCCCGGATATCCCGGAATGCACCCGTTCCGCCAGCGCGAGGTGGCTGCTGGTCAAATTGCCGACACTTTCCGCGATCCCGGCCGCGCTGACCTGCGCCGCGCCGCCGGAAAATCCCGCCGCGATACCGGAGTCCGGCACCCGCGATCCGGCTGTGCCCGGTTCGGGCACGGGTGTTTTGGCGGCCGCCCGTTTCGAACGCCGGCGCAGCATGAAATTCGGATCAATGGCCCGAATGCGCTGATCCAGCGGCGGATGGGTGGCCATCAACGACGTGAAGCCGGTAGCCACGGCTTCCCCAAAACAGAAGTGGCTGACGTCGTCCGCATGGCTGTTGACCAGGCGCGATCCTTCCGCGTGCTCCTTGATGCGGCACAACGCCCCGGCAATGCCGTCCGGATTGCGCGTGAACTGGACCGACGAGGCGTCGGCCAGGAACTCGCGCTGACGGGATACGGCGGCCTTGATCAGGGCGCCGAAAAACAACCCGATGTACCCGATCAGGAACATGGCAAGGCCGAGCAGCATTATCTGCCCGCTGCCTTTGCCGCGGCTCCGGCGGCCGGAACGCAGGATGAATCGCCCGATCTGGCCGATCAGCAGGATCCCGGCCAGCACCCCCATCAGGCGCATGTTGAGTCGCATGTCGCCGTTGAAGATGTGGCTGTACTCGTGACCGATCACCCCCTGCATCTCGTCGCGGGGGAAATTCCGCATCGCGCCCTCGGTGACTACCAGAACCGTCTCCGTCGGCCGCAGGCCGGCGACAAACGCGTTGATGGAGGCTTCGCCATCGAGCACATATATCAATGGGGCGGGCGTGCCTGAGGCAATGGACATCTCGTCAACGATGTTGATAAGCCGCCGTTCATCGGCATCTGTTGAATCCCTGCTGATGCGGCGGGCGCCCACCATCTCCGCGAGCGCTTTGCCCCCGCCGCTCAGTTGCAGCGTGGTTTTCAGGGAGCCGGCGCCGATGACGGCCACTGTGGCCAGCGAGATCCAGATCCAATAAGGCAGAGCCAGCCAGTCGCGCAGTTCCGGGACAGGCGCCTGAGTCTGCGTGAATATCAGAAAACCGACCAGATTCAGCGTGACGGTGATGAGCACGACCGCAAGGACGAAGGGAATGACCAGCAACGCAGTGCGCCGCCGCGCCTTGGCCTGATGTTCGAAAAAATTCATTATTGCGCGTCTGCCGCCACGGCATCCGCGACGGGACGATTCAGAACTTGACCCTGACCGCCTCGCGGGCCTCCTTGGTCTGCAGTTCCAGTTGCTCAGCGTGCTGGAACGCGAATGGTCCGGCAACCAGCACATTCGGGAACTGCTCGCGCTGGATGTTGTAGCTCATGACCGCGTCGTTGAAGAACTGGCGCGCGAAGGCCACCTTGTTCTCGGTGCTGGAGAGTTCCTCCATCAACTGCTGAATGGTCTGGTTGGCCTTCAGATCCGGATACGCCTCGGCCAGCGCGAAGAACCGGCCCAGCGTGCCGGCCAGCGTGCCTTCCGCGGCGCTCAGCGCGGCGATTGCGGCACCGTCCTCCGGTTTGCCGGCGGCGGTGCGGGCCGCGGCCTGGGCCTGGTTGCGGGCCTGGATCACCGCCTCAAGCGTCTGGCGTTCATGGGACAGATAGGCCTTCGACGACTCGACCAGGTTCGGGATCAGATCGTAACGGCGCTGCAACTGCACGTCGATCTGCGAGAAGGCGTTCTTGATTGCGTTGCGCGCAGTGACCAGGCCGTTGTAAATGGCGACTCCATAAGAGGCGATCCCGATGATGATGACCAGAAAGACAATAGTTCCGATTCCCATGACACAGTCCTCCCGTGGATGACGGACGCGGCCGATTATAGCCTCGCTGTCCGCGTCCGACGTGCAGCTCCGGGAAAAACAGGGGCGATGGCCGGATTTCCGGCCATCGCCCCCTTGGATCAATCAAAAATTACTCGGCTTCTTGCGCCTACATCTGCCTCGCTGTCAGCTCCACGCGCCGATTCGACGCCCGCCCTTCCTTTGTCTCATTGCTGGCGGCGGGCGACGATTCTCCCTGGCCGAACGCGGACATGCGGCTGTTGGCGATTCCTCTGGACTCCAGGTAGGCGCGCACGGTCTCCGCGCGGCGCTCGGACAGGCGCTGTTTGTACTCACCGAGTACAGCGAATCGAGCGCGGGTCATCATGGGTTCCTCCTTGGGAACGGCAGGGGCTACTGGCCGGACACTGTTTTTCTTCGCGTCTCCGCCTTCGCGGGAACAGCGGAGACCGCCGAATTATGCTGGCAAATCGCGCCCGGAGGCAACCGCAAAAATGAGTTCCCGGCCGGCAGAAACCACTGCTGTTAGAATTTGCGAATCATGTCGCTGCCGCTGCGCCAGATCCTGCTTTGGGGCACCATCGCCGTGGCCGGCGCCTGGGCCGTCGGTTCCATCGCGACCCACCGTGGGGAGTCCATCAATGCGATCTGGTTCATCGCCGCCGCCGTATGCACGTATCTGATTGGCTATCGTTTCTACAGCGCGTGGATCTGCGCCCGGGTTCTGAGTATTGATGCCAATCGGGCCACGCCCGCGGAACGGCTCAATAACGGACGCGATTTCGTCCCCACCCATCGCTGGGTGGTATTCGGTCATCACTTCGCCGCCATCGCCGGGCCGGGACCGCTGATCGGGCCGACGCTGGCGATGCAATTCGGGTATCTGCCCGGCACGTTGTGGATCCTGACCGGGGCGGTGCTCGGCGGCTGCGTGCAGGACATGGTGATCCTGTTCTGCTCCACGCGCCGGGATGGCCGCAGCCTTGGGCAGATGGCGCGCGACGAACTGGGTCCCGTGGGCGGCTGGGCGGCAATGACCGCGGTGATGCTCATCATGACCATCCTGATCGCGGTGCTCGGACTCGTGATCGTCAACGCCATGAAACACAGCGCCTGGGCCACCGCCACGGTGCTCGGAACGATCCCGGCTGCGATGCTGGTGGGACTGTACATGCGCGGTCTGCGCCCGGGACGCGTGCTGGAAGGCACGGCCATCGGCGTTGCTCTGCTGTTGCTTTGCGTGGCCGGCGGCGGCTGGGTGGCCGGCACTGCGGAAATCGCGCGCTGGTTTCAGTGGGACGGCATGACCTGCGCGTGGTTCGTGATGATCTATGGTTTCGCCGCGGCCGTGCTGCCGGTGTGGCTGTTGCTGGCACCGCGGGATTACCTGTCCACGTTCCTGAAACTGGGTGTCATGTTCCTGCTCGCGATCTCCATCATCGTGCTGGCGCCCGACATGAAGATGCCCGCATTGACCCGGTTCATTGACGGCACCGGGCCCATCTTCAAGGGCGATTTATTCCCGTTCGTGTTCATCACCATCGCCTGCGGCGCCATATCAGGATTTCACTCGCTGGTGTCCTCGGGCACAACGCCGAAACTCATCAGTTCGGAGCGCGACGTGCGGATGGTGGGTTACGGCAGCATGGCCCTGGAATCCTTTGTCGCCATCATGGCCGTGATTGCCGCCGGCGTGCTCGATCCCGGCATCTACTTCGCCATCAACAGCCCCGCCGGCGTGGTTGGCGCGGCGGCCGCGGATGCGGTGAGTACAATCTCCGGCTGGGGGTTTCCGGTTTCCGTGGAGCAGATGGAAAATCTTGCCGGGGAGATGGGCGAGTCCACGCTGTTCGCCCGCACCGGTGGGGCGCCGTCGCTGGCCGTGGGCATGGCGACGATCTTCAGCAGTGCCTTTGGCGGCACGCTGCTGGCGCTGTGGTACCACTTCGCCATCATGTTCGAGGTGCTGTTCATCCTGACGGTTCTGGATGCCGGCACGCGCGTCGGCCGCTTCATGCTTCAGGACGTACTGAAGCATGTGTGGAAACCCATGGCCAACGTCTCCTCCTATCCCATGACCGTCATGTCCAGTTTCATCTTCGTCGCGGCGTGGGGCTACTTCCTGGTGCAGGGCGTGCGCGATCCCCTGGGAGGCGTGAACATCCTGTGGCCGCTTTTCGGGATCTCGAATCAACTGCTCGCCGGGATCGCGCTGTGCGTGGCCACCGGCATCCTGATCAAGATGGGGCGGCTGCGCTTTGCCTGGATCACGGGGCTGCCGCTCACATGGCTGGCCGTCATCTGCACGTGGGGCGCCGTGGAGAAGACCTTCAGCGCCAATCCCCAGATTGGTTTTCTGTCCGGCGCGGCCGACATGGCCGCCCAGCTGGCTGCCGGGATCCTGCCGCCGGACAAGGCCGCCGTCGCGCCGCAATTGATCCTGGGACAGAAGATCGACGCGGCACTGGCGGTGATCTTTGCGGCGCTGCTCTGGGTTGTCATCGTTGACATGTTGCGTGTGTCCTGGCGCAGCGTCTCCGGGCGGCAGGTGCCGCCGCTGTCGGAGACACCTTTTGTGCCGGCCAGAAACGAAGTACTCACAGCCATGGGTCGCTGAGATCATGTCCAGCAACTTATATTCTCTTTGCGACGTTGTGACGCGATTTCCCGCATTGGCCTGGCGATTTCTTCGACGGCTGTCCGGGGATGACGCCTATGAACGCTACCGCGAGCACCTTGTCCGCACTCATCCGCTGGAGCAGCCACTCAGCCGTCCCGAATTCGAACATTGCCGCCAGGAATGGAAGTGGCGGCAGCCCTCGCGTTGCTGCTGATCCGGCAGCGGATTAATGGCGACACCCCGGAAGTACGGGCCCGATCATTGAATACGCCCTCCATGGCGATAAAAAACCGGAATGTTCCCGATAATCCGGAGTCGCGGCGAATCGGCGCGTCAATCCGGGGCGGCGGCGTGCAACATTTCTGGCTGCCGAAAGGAACCTCACAGTTGCCCCGCGTCGCGAAGGCTGAAGGCGTGTATGTCTGGGACACGCAGGGCAACCGCTATTTCGACATGACTTCCGGACCCGTGGCGGTCAATCTCGGTCACGGCAATCGGCGCGTCATTGCAGCGATGCAGGAGCAGGCGGCACGGGTGTGTTTCAGCTATCCGGCGTATCTGGAAAGCGAACCGAACTCCCGGCTCGCCGATCTGCTGGCGGCGCAGGCGGGTCCCGGACACGACCGTGCGTTCTTCGTATCCAGCGGCGCCGAGGCGGTGGAAAAGGCGATCGAGTTTGCGCGCCTGCACGCGGTCGCCCGTGGCGAGGCATCCCGATTCAGGGTCATCAGCCGTCTCCCCGCGTTTCACGGCAGCACGCTCGCAACCCAGGCGCTGTCCGAAGACCCCGATCACAGCCCGCTGCAACCCATGCTGCAACGCTGGCCCCGGGTGCCGGTGCCGTTTCCCTACCGCCCGCCAAAGGGACTCACACATGATGAGGACGCCGCGCGTTGCGCGGAAATCCTGCGGGAAACCATCGAGCGCGAAGGACCGGAAACAGTGCTGGCGTTCATCATTGAACCGGTCATGGGCCTCACCGGCGGCGCCAGTTATGCGCCGGCCGGGTATTACAGACGAATCCGGGAGATCTGCACGAACTACGGCGTGATTCTGATTCACGACGAGGTGATGAGCGGCGTCGGTCGCACCGGCAGGTTTCTGGCCGGCCACCACTGGCCGGGAACCCAGCCGGACCTGATCGTGCTCGCCAAGGGCCTGGGCAGCGGCTACCACCCGATCGCCGGATTTCTTGCACCCGACGCCATGGTGGAAACCGTTGTCGAAGCCGGCGGATTTCATCTGGGACACACCCAGAAATCCAGTCCGCTGGCCTGTGCCGTGGGGCTCGCCGTCGTGCAGGAGACGCTGGAGCGCGATCTGGTCAGTCGCGCGGAACGGCACGGTGCAACCCTACGGGAGCGATTGCGCGCCCTTCAGGACGGTATCCCGATCCTCGGCGATGTGCGGGGACTGGGATTGTTCAACGCCATCGAGATCGTCGCGGATCCCGTGGCCAGGACCATGCTGCCGCGAAACCTGGACGTGCCGGCGGAACTGAGCCGGCTGGGACGTGAACATGGGCTGCTGATCTATGCGCGCCGCATCTATGGCGGCCGCTTCGGCGACTGGATCATGGTGACACCGCCGCTGATCATTGAGCCCGCGGAAATGGATCAACTGGTGGAGCGACTTGCGGCCACGTTGCTCGCTTACCAGGATCGGCTGCGCGCGGCCGGCCATCTGGGCTGATATGGCTGCGGCAACACCGCCCCGTTGGTACGTTTACATCGTCCGCTGCGCCGGCGGCACGCTCTATACCGGCGTTGCCCGGGACGTTCAGCGGCGTGTTGAGGAACACAACACCGGAGGACCGCGCAGCGCAAAGTACACGCGCCCGCGCCGCCCGGTAACTCTCGCTTACGTCAAGGCCTTCGCCAGCCGGTCCGCAGCAAGCCGGCGCGAACACGAGATCAAGAAATTGTCGCGCGCCAGGAAGCTGGAATTGATTCAGGCCGCTGGTACGCCGAAATTGTGGGGCCGGCTTTCAGCCGGCCAATCACAGGCCAGGTAAACCCGGCCCCCTGGTAACAGAGACGGCGCACGGTCCGCGAGAAAAAGATCGGACCACCCGCTTGATCGCCAATTCGGAATCATTATTCAGTCTGCGAGTTTCTCGTAAACGGCGCGCGCCGATGAAATATTCTTGAGCAGGAGCTCCCGCTCCTCGTCCGTGTTGTAGTCCGGATAATTTTTGACAATCGCCTGGACCCGATCCAGCCAGGCGAGGAAGTAGCCGCTGTCGCACCGGACGCCGGCCGGTGCTCCCGGCTGTTCCAGCCACACCGCGCCCGTCGTGGCATAGGGATAGAGATCGAATAATTCCGGGGCGTTTTCGTCGCTGAACGCGCGCAACAACATCCATCCGCCGCCGTCCGCATTCAGCGTCCCGGAAAAGTCGGCATGCATGCCGTCCGGGCCGGTGTCGAGTTCCTTCGCCACTACGCCGTTAACAATGATCTGCAGGTGCCGGATCGGCACGATGGAGCGAAGCATGCCCGTGTACCGCAATTCACCGCCTTGCTTTGCCAGCGTAATCGCATCGCCCGGGCCGTGCCCCTCGACGACAAATTCAAGCAACGGCCCATTGGTGGCGAATGTGCGGCCCGATTTCATCGCGTCCAGCCATTGAGCGCGCCGCGCCGCCGGATCCCCGGCGCCGCCCTTCAGGCGGGCATAGACGCGATTCAATCCCACCGGCCCGTGCAGCGAGGCGAAGTTGGCCATGGCGTCGGTGCCGGCGCCGGCTGCGATCCGGAATCCGCAATTCAGCAACCGGTGCCAGACTTCCGCGCTGGCAAGATGATCGCTGAAGCCGACCACTTCGTAGTAATCCACCTTGCCCAGTGCCGCGTCCACGGGCAGGCTGCTGGCAAGCGATTCGTCCGTGGCGGGATCGGGCAGCGCATCGAACGGATGCACATAACCGACGAGTCCGCCCTGATCGTGGGTCAGATCGGCGACCGTGCCGTTTCCCGGCGCGGGACTGGCTGCCGCGGTGTCGGGATACGCGGCATAATCGGGCAGTAAAAAATGATCGTCCAATCCCAGCAGGCCGAGATGGCCCCACAGGCTGGTGTGAAATTCCTGGCCGTGCAACACGAGCACACGATCCGTGGACGCGGGATCCGGTAACGTGGAGAAGTATTCGATATCCGGGATGCGCTGTTCCTTGTTGACCACCAGGTTGTAAACCATGTCCAGCTCTTCTGCCGCCGCCTGGCGCGCCAGCCGTTCGGGAGTATTGCGGTAGGTGCCGCCGTAGTTCATGTGCACGTGCAGGTCGCCACTGGCCCACTGGGAAGACCAGCCGCGGGGTAGCCGCACGGCCGTGGACTTCAATCGTGCGATGGCTGCCCTTCCCGCCGCGACTTCAATGTTTTCGCGCAGGACAAAATGTTCCAGCCCGCGCCACACCAGGACTTCATAGCTGCCCGCCGGAACTTCAAGACGCGCGTTGCCATCGGCATGAAAGTAGCGCCAGGTGGCCCCCGTGTTGCCGCGATCGAAGCCGTCCGCCGCGTGCGCCCAGGAGCCGTCGCCGAAAAAATAACGCCCGACTTTATCCCGGACCGACACCCGCGCCGGCGCACGTCGCCCGGCCGAGTCGAGCAACGTCAGTTCCAGTGCGCCATGGGGACGCAGGTACATGCGCTTCGTTGGTACAAGTTCGCGCCGGGCGCCACCCTGGGAAAGGTCCAGGATCCAGAGCCGGTTTGCGCCCGATTCATTGGACAGGTACACCACACGCTGGCCGTCCGGCGACCAGCGCGCGCCGGTGACATCGTATTCCCCATAGGTCAGCGGGAACGGATCGCCGCCGGTCGCCGTCGTGATCCAGAGCTGGTGTCGTTGACGGCCCAGGTAGGATGAATAGATCACGCGCCTGCCGTCGGGGCTCCAGTCCGGCCGCGCCTTCCATGTGGTCTCCTCGATCCGAACCGGTTTCATGTTCCCGCCGCCCGACAGCGATGCACGCCACAAGCCACCGGTGCCGTATCCGATCTCCGGGTTGGTGACAAAGATCAATTCCGTGCCATCGGGGGACCAGGTGGAGCTCAATTCGTGATCGAATTCGCTGTAGTAGTAGCGCGGCACGCGGCTGCGGCGCCCGGTGCGCAGGCGCTGCGCGTCGAGACTCCCGTCATTGATCTCCCCGACAAACAACTGAAACCGCCCGTTATCCTTCGTGGAGACCCATGCCAGGCGGCTGCCATCGGGAGACCAGCGCGGGTCCACGTTGACGGCGCCGCCACTGGTCAGTTGCGTGACGGCCCCGGTGGCCAAGTCCAGTACATGCAGTTCCATCGCCTCCGCGGAAGCGCGGACAAACACGAGGCGCGCGCCGTCAGGAGACACGTCGGGTTGGTGGTCGTAGTTCGGGCTGTCCGTCAGTTGCTCCGCAACCGATCCATCCAGGGATTGGCGCCACAGGTAACCTCCTTCGGAGAAAATGACGGCGCTGCCATCGGCGGTCCAGTCTGCCGCATCGGGGCCGCCGCTCATCTGCGGCAGGTACATCTCGCGGTAATAATAATGGTGCGGCAGATCCACCTGTTTCAGCACGCGCTCCCACTGGGCGGGAGCCGCCGGTGCGGCAGCACCGATCAGGGCCGCGACAACCAGCCTGCGCAAACGGGAATCCAACGATTAGCGGCCGGTCTTGCCGCCGGCGGCCTCGCGCAGTGCCGCACCCAGGATCTGGAGGGCCTCGTCCGCCAGGTCCTGCGTCACGCACAGCGGCGGCATCAGCCGCATGGTGCTGGCGCCGCAGGACAACAACAACAGGCCGCGGCGCCAGGCGCCGTGCAACAGCGCGCGGCACAGGTCGGTCGCGGCCGTGCGTGACGCCCGGTCGGTCACGAGGTCAATGCCGATCATGAGCCCGCGTCCGCGAATGTCCCCGATACACGGGAGCTCCGTCTGCAATGCCGCGAGACCGCGCATCAGGTGCTGACCCATTGCTCCCGCATTTGCAAGATATTCACGTTCGATCAGCTCCAGCGTTTTCAGTGCTGCGGCACAACAGATCGGATTGCCGCCGAAAGTGTTGCCATGACTCCCGGGGGGCAATTGTTCCATCAGTGAGCGGCGGCCGGCTATCAGACCGATGGGCATCCCCGATCCGACACCCTTGGCAAGCGTGATGATGTCCGGCCGCACGCCCCAATGCTCGCTGGCGAACCAGCGCCCGGTCCGCCCCGCGCCGGACTGCACCTCGTCGGCAATCATCAGGATACCGTGGCGGTCGCATAGCGCGCGCAGTCCCGGCAGAAATCCGTCCGGCGGGACGATGTATCCCCCTTCACCCTGGATCGGCTCCACCAGCACCGCCGCCACTTCTTTCGCAGGAACGTTCTGCCGGAACAGTTGCTCGATGTAGTCCAGCACCGCCTGACCCTGATCGGCACCGGCGAACAGCGGGCGATAGGGATCCGGAAACGGGACGTGCGTGACTCCCGGCATGGCCGGGAAAAATCCGGCCTGCTGGGTGTACTTGCTGGACGTGAAGGCCAGCGAGCCCATGGTGCGGCCGTGGAACGCGCCCAGGAAGCCGATGAACCGCGGCCTGCCGGTAATGTTGCGCGCCATCTTGAGCGCCCCTTCCACCGTCTCGGTGCCCGAGTTGCAGAAGAAGGTCATCGCCGGCTCGCCGAACGGCGCAATTCGATCCATGAATTCGCCAAGCTGCACCTGGCGCTCGTGCCAGTAGTCCGACGAGATGTGCAGAAACTCGCCCGCGGCGGAGCGGATCGCCTCCACGACCTCGGGATGGCAGTGACCCGTGGAACAGACGGCGATGCCGGACACAAAATCAATGAAGCGATTCCTGTCCACGTCCCAGACTTCCGCGCCGCTGCCGTGGCTCATGACGAAGGGATAATTCCGCACGTAGCAGGGTGCCACAACGCGGGCATCACGCGCGATCAGGGCCTGCGCCTTCGGACCAGGCAACTCCATGTTTATTCGTTGTACTTTCATCAGCGTCTACTCCACGATGGTTTGAGACTGCTCGCGCAGGTATTGCGCAAGATAATAAAAGGAGGCAATCGCCTTGCCGGTGCTGCCGGATCCCTTCCAGCCGCCGAACGGCTGATAGCCGGGCCAGGCGCCGGTGGTCGCGCCCTGCGGCCGGTTCATATAGGTGACACCGGCCTCGATGTTCTCCAGAAACCAGGGAACGTCCTGCTGCGCGCCGTAGAAGCCGGCCGTCAGACCGAACGGCAGGCCGTTGGCGAGCGACATTGCGGCCTCCTTGTCCGGGACGCGGGCGAGCAGCACGATGGGGACGAACAGCTCCCGCGACCACAACGGATGTGAGAGCTCCGCTTCGGCGAGCGTCGGCGCGCAATAGAACCCCCGCGCCAGCATACCTTCCTCCAGCACCCGGCCGCCGCAGTGCAGGATTGCGCCCGCGTGTTGAAGCGCGCCGACGTGGCTCCGGTAGGCGTCCCGCGCCGACGCGCTGATCACGGGTCCCAGCCAGTTCTCGCGCCGGGTCGGATCGCCGATGGAGATGGCCTGCGCCTGCGCGACGATTTTCTGAATCAGCCCGTCGGCGAGCGGATCAACCACGTAGATGCGGGACAGCGCGGAGCATTTCTGCCCGCCCATGCCGAAGGCGGACCGGACGATACCGGTCGCCGCACGCTCGAGATCGGCGCCGGGGACGACGATGACCGCATTCTTGCCGCCCATTTCGGCAATGCATGGGCGCGGGAATTCGCCGCCCGTGAAACGCGCCAGCAACTGCATCCCCACCTCGCGGGATCCCGTGAACGTGATCCCCGCAACCTGCGGGTGCGCGGCCAGTCCCGCGCCCACGCTTTCGCCCGGACCGCACAGGTAGTTGAACACGCCCGGGGGAATACCGGCATCGTGCAGACAATCGGCGAGCAGATGACCTGCCCACGGTGTTTCCTCCGATCCCTTCAGCACCACGGTGTTGCCGGTTACCAGCGCCGCGGCCACCGGCCCGCCGGCGAGCGCAAACGGATAATTGAACGGCGTGATGACGGCCCACACCCCATGGGGTTTCATCACGGAGCGGTTATGACTGCGGAACCCGCTCAATGGATCGTCCGGCAAAATGTAATCGAATCCCTGCCGGCGCTCGAACTCATCGCAGTAGCCCGAGAAAAAATCCGCAGTCTCCTGCACCTCTCCGAGCGCCTCCATGCGGTTCTTGCCCACCTCCAGCGCCACGGCGGCGGCGATTTCGTACACCCGCTCTTCGATTAATGCGCAGGCCCGCCTCAGGATGCGGCAACGATCCGCAGGCGGCGTACCGCGCCAGCCGGAAAAGGCGCGCCGGGCGGCGGAGACCGCAGCGTCAACGTCATGTGCAGACGCCACGGCGAATCGGCCCAGCGAAAGTTCGCGATCGATGGGTGTCGCAGTCAGCGCGTACTCCCGGGCCGGAACACGCTGCCCATCCAGGTATTGGTCCCAGGTAGCGTCCAGTCGCCGGTGTACTTTCTCCAGCCCGGCGTCGAACCGATCGTGCAGCTCCGGCGGCGGGTCAAACATCGTTGTATAGGTCAGACGGTAGGACATGGTGTGACCCCTGGCCGGATCCCGGGCCGGCCCGGCTTTCGGTCCGGGTGCCGGCTGTGATTGGAGCCTCGGGTTTGTCCGGGAAATTTATCGGCTCGCCCGGAAAGCCGCAAGCCATGAAGCAGAAAGCACATTCAGGGGGTTTGGGGCTAGAATTGTCCCGTGGACGCGGCTGCATCCAGCGCAGGCAATCTGCCCATCCGGACCGGCGATCTGTGGGGCGGGCTTGCCGCCATGCTCGTCGCCCTGCCCTCGGCCATTGCCTTCGGTGTGCTCGTCTTTTCCGCCATTGATCCCACCTTTGCCGGGCAGGGGGCGCTGTTCGGCATGTTGGGCGCCGCAGCGCTCGGGCTCATTGCCCCGGTGTTCGGCGGCACGCCGGCGTTGATTACCGCGCCATGCGCTCCGGCCGCTGCGATCCTTGCCGGCCTTGCGGCGGAACTGGTAAACAAGGGTGTCGAGCCGGCCCGGATACCCGGCCTGCTCGCATTGACCGCGCTGATATCGGCGGTACTGCAGGTTATCTACGGCATCGTCAAGGGTGGCCGGTTTATCAAGTACATTCCCTATCCGGTGGTCAGCGGCTATTTGTCCGGTGTCGGACTCATAATTGCGCTGGGGCAACTGCCGAAACTGCTGGGACTGCCGAAGGGCACGGGGCTGCTCCACGGGCTGATCGATCCGGCATCGTGGAAGATGCCCGGTGTCATCGTGGGGATCGTCACCATCGCCGTGATGATTGTGGCGCCACGAATGACGAAAAAGATTCCGGCGGCCATTCTGGGGCTGCTGGCAGGCATAGGATCCTACTTCGTGCTCGGGATGTTCTCCGCGGAGCTGTTGGCGACCGAGAGCAATCCGCTGGTCATCGGCACGATCAAGGCGTCAGGGTCGCTCATGGACTCCATTGCCGCCCAGTTCACGTCCCTGCTTCATATTCAGGGCAATGATCTCCGCCTCGTGGGTTATTCGGCGCTGGCGCTCTCGGCGTTGCTGTCCATAGACACGCTGAAGACGTGTGTGGTGCTGGACGCGCTGACCAAGGGCCGGCATAACTCCAACCGCGAGCTGCTCGGACAGGGGATCGGTAATCTCGCGACCTTTGCCGTCAGCGGCATGCCGGGCGCCGGCACCATGGGCGCCACGCTGGTCAACGTCACCAGCGGCGGCACGACACCCAGGTCGGGCTCGGTCGAAGGCGTGTTTGTCGTGCTGGCCATTGTGCTTCTGGGCCCGTTGATTGCGTGGGTTCCGATCGGCGCACTGGCAGGGATCCTTCTGGTCGTGGCGTTCCGCATGTTTGACTGGTCCGCGTTCAAATTGCTGCGTCACGCCGACACCCGCTTTGACTTCGCGGTGATCGCGGCGGTCGTGATTGTGGCTGAGACCGTCGGCCTGATAGCCGCATCCGCCACCGGGGTCGGTCTCGCGATCCTGCTGTTCATTCGCGATCAGATCCGCGGCTCGGTGCTGCGGCGGCGCGCGACGCTGCGGGAGGTGTCCTCGAAGACACACCGGCTGGAGGCGGAGCGCGAACTGCTGCAACAACATGGCGAACTCGGTGCGGTATTCGATCTGCAGGGCAACCTTTTCTTTGGAACGACGGATCAGCTCTTCACGGAAGCCGAGCAGGATCTGCGGTTGCGGCGCTGGCTGCTGCTGGACGTGCGCCGCGTGCAGTCAATGGATTACACCGCCGCAAATCTGTTCAAGCAAATGCACAATCGGCTGGCCGAGCGCGACGGCGGCATCCTGTTCTGCGGCATGCCCTCCAGTCTGCCGCAACGGCAGGACATCCAGGGGTATCTCACCCAGGTCGGACTGGTCGGCGGCGACAAGTCCGGAATCCGCGTGTTCGAGACGCGGGATGAGGCAATTGAGTGGATTGAGGATCGCATCCTGGAATCATGCGGCTGGCGGGGAAAGGACGCATTGCGGCCGCTGGACCTGGCCGAGATTGAATTGCTGCGCGAGCTGGATCCGCCGGTCATCGGCGAACTGCGGCTTTGCGCGCACGAACGCACGGTAGTCGCGGGCGGGAAGATATTTTCGCGCGGCGATGAGGCAGACGAAATTTTCCTCATTCGCTCCGGCGTCGTGGCCATTCTGCTGCCGCTTCAGGGCGGCAAGCGCCACCATCTGGCGACCTTCGCCCGCGGCGATTATTTCGGCGAAATGAGTTTTCTCGACAAAGGCTCACGCTCCGCCGATGCCGAGGCGAAGACCAATTGCGACCTGTACGTGCTGTCGCGGAGGGAGTTCAACACGCACGCGCTGGCGGATCCGGTGCTTGCCGTCAAGGTGTTTGCGCGGCTGGCACGCGCGGTGTCGCTGCGGCTGCGCCAGACCGACGGCGAGCTGCGCGCCATCGAGGATCGCTAAGGAACCTCGGATTTACATCAGAGGTTTTACCTAATACATCCGCCGGAAGTCGTCTGCGCCGGCCTCGGCGGAGTACGCCTGGCAACGTAGCTCAATGCATCGCAGCAGGGTCTTCTCCGGCTGTCCAGTCCGGTGCTTCGCCTGCGGATCATAGAGCCGGTCTCCCACGAGCGGATTTCCAAGTGACGCCATGTGCACGCGGATCTGGTGGGTGACGCCGGTTTGTATCGTGATCTCGCAAAGAAACCGATCCGCCAGTTCGCACTCGGTGCGGATCGACGTGCTCGCCCTGTGAACCCTGCCCCGGTAAGGCGTGTCCGCGCTCTTGATCGCGATCATCTTCCGCTCATCACGCGGATCGTGCGCGATGCCGCAGTCAATTACCCGGATTCCGGATGGTCGCGCCCCCCAGCACCAGGCGAGATAACGCTTCGTGACCTGCTTTGCTGCAAAACGACGCCGCCATGATTCGAACGCAACGCGCGTGCGGGCGACCAGCAATACGCCGGAAGTATCGTTGTCGAGACGATGCGGTGTCACCGTGGGTTGACAATCCGGTGCCCATTCCATTATTTCCGGATAACGCGCAGTTGCCCAGCCCGTAACGGTAGCCACATCAAACAGCGAGATCGGATGACTCGGGAGCCCAGGCGGTTTGTCAACTGCGACGACGTCATCCGACTCCAGCAGGATCGGAATATCAAGCCCGGCATTTCCTCCACGCAGCAGTTCCAGATGGCGTTCCAGCCGGGTGCAGTCGGGTGAATTATCGGCGTCAATGACGTCGCCCCGTGCGAGCAGGCGTCCGCCCGAAGCCCTGACGAGACCGTGCTCGAGGGCCTCGGCAACGTGGCGCCGGGTCAGGGATGGGTAACGCTGACGCAGCCAGTGATCCGCTCGCATCGGCGGCTCGCAATTCGCATCGGGCCCGGAAAGGAACCGCCCCAATCGCCAGAGGCGATTGGGGCGGCTGGTTTAGAACCCTGGCGATGACCTACTCTCGCACGAGGGAAACCTCGTACTACCATCGGCGCTGCACCGTTTCACTTCCGAGTTCGGGATGGGATCGGGTGGTTCCAGCGCGCTATAGCCGCCAGGGAAATTTGTGCCGAAAACGGCAGTGAAAAGTGGAACGTCTAAAGTTAAAAGTGAACGAACCCGTTCTTTCAAGTTTTCACTTTTCACTTTGTACTTTTCACTGCAGCTCTCAGCCGCAGTCGAGAGTCTGAGCAAGCCGCGATCGCACTGCAACGTCAACGCCAGACCACTTGAGTGTTATATGGTCAAGCCGCACGGGCAATTAGTACCGGTTAGCTGCACGCCTTACGGCGCTTCCACACCCGGCCTATCAACCTGCTGGTCTCGCAGGGCCCTTCAGGGGACTCGAAGTCCCGGGAGATCTCATCTTGAGGGGGGCTTCCCGATTAGATGCTTTCAGCGGTTATCCCGTCCGCACTTAGCTACCCGGCTGTGCCACTGGCGTGACAACCGGTACACCAGAGGTG
>JACORW010000085.1 GCA_016179185.1 Gammaproteobacteria bacterium
GCCGGGCACGCCGGCAGTTTTCCTCGTTGAACGCCTGGTCTTCGGCGGCCTTCCGGGTTTCGTCCGCGCTCTTGGCGCGCGCGTCCTGGGCATCGTTCAGCAGTTTCTGCCTGGATTCCAGTTGCTTCCGGGCCGATTCGGTGTCCACCTCCGGCGGCGGCTTGATGGCCTGGCCCTCGATGCCCGGCGGGGGCCGTTCCTGGGTGTAATGCACGTTGCCGTTCTCATCCACCCATTTGTACATCTCCGCGCCAGCGGGGAGCGCCAGTGCCGCCAGGCAGAACGCCGACGACAGGGCGACACCCCGAAGCACAGTGCGGGGCGGACTGCGGGTCAGGCGATTACAGTCAGACATGGGCTTTCTCCGTCAAATTTCCTTCAGCGCGGGGCGGACCTTCCGGCCGCCCGCGGCCGGGCCGGCGGAAACCGGCCCCATGCATTGGATTAGCCGGGCCAATTGAGGTTCCCAGCCGTTCAAACTATTATAGAGTTCCGAGACTTGGAATACACATTTAAGCCTGTCCCTGAGGGGGTGCCCCATGCAGAACCCGCTTGAATTCACCGCCGCCCTGATACTGGCCCTGATCGCCGGCCCATCGGCTGCCGTGACGGTCTTTCAGTGCGAGGACGAACTGGGCAACCGGACGTTCGAAAGCGCCTGTCCCCCGGGCACAAAGGAAGTGCAACAGAAAGATTACGTCGGCGGGGGCGCAGCCCCGGCCCCCACGCAGGCACAACCCGCCGGCGATTTGCCGGCGGTGACCCTGTATCTGGTCCCGGACTGCGAGTCCTGCGCGCAGATGCGCGAGTTCCTGGAGTTTCGCGAGATCCCGTATACCACCAAAGACGTGAAGCAGGACCTGGCATTGCAGGTGGAACTCAAGCAACGCTCCGGCGATCTGCGGGCACCGACGGTGATGGTCGGTGACAAGGCGATCGTGGGATTCAATCGGGGGGCGCTGCTGGCGGCCCTGCAGGAATCCGGGCACGTCGCGCCGGAGGAGATTCCCGCCGGACCGGCGCCCGGTACGGCCGCACCGGAGGCATCGCCCGCGACTGCCGGCCCGGCGCCACAGTAAACCCGCGCCTGCCGCTCAGGACGTCGCGAGCCGGCGCCGCTCTGCGCGCGGCCGCGACGCGGGCTTGAGCAAGGTTATCAGCCGGTCGCCGCCAGTTCGCGCGGCAGGGAGAACACGACCTTTTCCCGGATCCCCGGGGCTTCGGTCACCACCGTCGCGCCCCATTCCTTGAGTTTCTGGATCGCCTCTTCCACCAGTACCTCCGGCGCCGAGGCGCCCGCGGTCAGGCCGACGCGCGGCCGGCCGGCAAGCCATTCGCGCCGGATCTCCGCCGCGCTGTCGATCAGGTAAGCCGGGACGCCGGCCTTCTGCGAGATCTCCATCAGGCGCGTGGAATTGGAACTGTTCTGGGAACCCACCACGAGGATCAGATCGCAGTTGCGCGTGAGTTTCTTCACGGCGTCCTGCCGGTTCTGGGTCGCGTAACAGATATCCTCCTTTTTCGGCCCGGCGATCTTCGGGAACCGTTTGCGCAGCGCGTCGATGATCTCGGCGGTGTCATCCATGGACAGCGTGGTCTGGGTCACGAACGCCAGAAACTCCGGGTTTTTCACCCTGAGCTTGCCGACGTCTTCCACCGATTCGATGAGGTACATGCCGCCTTCGCCGCTGCGCGGACGATATTGCCCGACCGTGCCCTCCACCTCCGGGTGTCCGGCATGACCGATGAGGACGCACTCGCGCCCTTCGTCCTGGTACCGGCCGACCTCCATGTGTACCTTGGTTACCAGCGGACAGATGGCGTCGAAAACCCGCAACCCCCGGCGCGCGGCTTCTTCCCGCACCGCGATCGCGACCCCGTGGGCGCTGAAGATGACGACGGCGTTGTCCGGCACCTCATCCAGTTCCTCGACGAAGATCGCGCCCTTGGCGCGCAATGAATTCACGACGTATTTGTTATGCACCACTTCATGCCGCACGTATACCGGCGCGCCGTACAGGGTCAGCGCGCGCTCGACGATCTCGATGGCGCGATCGACGCCGGCACAGAAACCACGGGGGTTGGCAAGGGTAATTTGCATAGGGGCGTGTACGCTAAATTTCCCGAGTGAATCTGTCAACTATTTCTATCGTAGTCTAAAGCTCATTTTCGGCGGCCTGTTACGGTCTCCCGCGCAGCGAGTCCCATAGCAGCATCAATACGCCGATGGAGATGGCGGAATCGGCGACATTGAAGGCCGGCCAGTGCCGGGAACCGACGTACAGGTCCACGAAATCCACCACGTGGCCCAGGGCAATCCGATCGACCAGATTTCCAGCCGCGCCTCCGAGAACCAGCGCCAGCGCCGCCGGCAGCCAGCGCCGCTCCCGCGGCAGGCGCCACAGCCACGCCAGCAGCACCGCACTTATCACGAGCCCGAGCACGATGAAGAATCCCCGTTGCCAGCCGCCGGCATCGCGCAGCAGGCTGAACGCCGCGCCGGTGTTGTGTACCAGCGTGAAGTTGAATCCGGGCAGGAACGGCTGCGCCACGCCATAGGGCAACTGCGCGCCCGCCAGCGATTTGGTCCATTGGTCGAGGCCGAGGACCAGCACTGACAACCACAGCCAGCGCATGCCCGACGTGTTCCCCGTCCGCATCAGACAAACAGGCGCGATTCGCCCGGGCCGGTCACGTTGCCGATGCAGCGCCCGCACAACCCGGGGTGGTCGCGGTGCCGGCCCACGTCGTCGCGGTGGTGCCAGCAGCGCACGCATTTGGCATGGGCGGAGGGCGTTACGCGCACCCAGGCAACGTCCGGAACGATGTTCGCGGCATCCCCGGGGCGGGCGGAAGCCGGGGACACCGTTGCCCGCGAGGTGATGAAGACGAAGCGTAGTTCATCGCCGAACCGGCACAGCAGCCGTGCGGCGGCGTCATCGCAATACAGATCCACTTCGGCGTCCAGCGCCGCGCCGATGGCGCCGGCCACGCGCAGCTTTTCCAGTTCCCGGCTGACGCCTTCGCGCAGCGCCAGCACTTGATCCCAGTCGGACTCCTCCACGCCGGTGACGGCCGGCAAATCGGCGTGCCATTCCGCGAACATCACGGATTCCGCCCGCGTGCCGGGCAGGCAGCCCCAGATTTCGTCGGCGGTGAAACTCAGGATCGGTGCAAGCCAGCGCACCAGGCACTCGGCAACGTGATACATCGCGCTCTGGGCCGAGCGCCGGGCGACGCTGCGGGCCGGCGTCGTGTACATGCGGTCCTTGATGACGTCGAGATAAAAACTCCCCAGCGTGACAACGCAGAAGTGATGCAGTTTCTGGTAGATCAGATGAAATTCGTATTCGGCGTAGGCGGCGCGGACTTCCGCGTCCAGCCTCCGCGTCTGCACGACCAGCCAGCGATCCAGCTCCAGCATCTGCGCGCCGTTCAGCAGGTCCGCGCCCGGATCGAATCCGTTCAGATTCGCCAGCAGATAGCGCGCGGTATTGCGGATGCGCCGGTAGGCATCCGCCATGCGCTTCAGGATCTCGTCGGAGACCGTGATCTCGCCGCGGTAATCCGTGGCCGCGACCCAGAGCCGCAGGATGTCCGCGCCCAGCGTCTTCATGACCTCCTGGGGAACGACCACATTGCCGCGCGATTTCGACATCTTCATGCCGTGGGCGTCCACGGTGAACCCGTGCGTCAGCACGCCGCGGAACGGCGCCACGCCGCGCATGCCCACGGACGTCAGCAACGATGACTGGAACCAGCCGCGGTGCTGATCGGAGCCTTCGAGATACAGATCCGCCGGGAATCCAAGGCGCGCATCCGCCTCCAGCACGGAGGCGTGCGTGACGCCGGAATCGAACCATACATCGAGGATGTCGGTCACCTTGCGCCAGCTGGCGGCGTCCGCTCCCAGCAGCTCCGCCGCATCCAGATCGAACCAGGTGTCAATGCCGCCCTGTTCCACGCGCCGCGCCACCGCTTCGATCAATTGCCCGGTTTCCGGGTGCAGCGCACCGGTCTCGCGATGCACGAACACGGCGATGGGCACACCCCACGTGCGTTGCCGCGAGATGCACCAGTCGGCCCGGTCCGCCACCATGCCACGGATGCGTTGCTGCCCCCACTCCGGCGTCCATTTGACCTGGTCAATGGCGCGCAGGGCGTCGGCGCGCAGGCCATGCCCGTCCATGCTGAAAAACCACTGCGCCGTGGCACGGAAGATGATGGGCGTCTTGTGTCGCCAGCAATGGGGATAGCTGTGCAGCACCTGTTCCTCGCACAGCAGCGCGGCGCGATCGTGCAGCACGTCCAGCAGCGCCCTATTGGCGTCAAATACGTTCATGCCGGCGACGAATTCCGTTCCGGCGACGAACCGGCCGTCGTCGCCCACGGGATTCATCGTTTCCAGCCCATAGCGCTGGCCGACCTGGAAGTCCTCCAGTCCGTGCCCCGGCGCGGTGTGCACGGCGCCGGTTCCCGCATCGAGCGTGACATGGTCGCCGAGCGTGACCGGGACCCGGCGCGACAGAAACGGGTGCTGCAATTGCAGGCCTTCCAGTTTCCGCCCGTGGGCCCGCGCCAGGATCCGGTACTGTTCGAAACCGGCGCGCTGCAGCACCGGGCGCGCCAGCGTCTCGGCGACGATCAGCCGGTCCGGGGATTCCGGCCGGCCGTATTCCACCAGCGCGTACTGGAAGTCCGGGTGCACGGTCACGGACTGATTGGCCGGCAAGGTCCACGGCGTCGTGGTCCAGATGGCAAGCGACACGTCGCCGCCCTCCGGCAGCGGCTGGGACAATCCGAAACGGCGCGCGGTCTCCGCGCGGTCCGCGACCGGGAAACACACGTCAACGGCCGGCGACTTCCGGTCCTGATATTCGACCTCGGCCTCGGCCAGCGCCGATCCGCAGTCAATGCACCAGTAGACCGGTTTCACACCGCGGACCAGGTGCCCCGCGCCGATCATCCGGCCCAGGGCCCGGATGATGTTGGCCTCGGTGGCAAAATCCATGGTCAGATACGGGCGCTCCCAGTCGCCGAGCACACCGAGGCGTTGAAAGTCCGCCTTCTGCCGGCCGATTTGCGTGCGCGCATACTCCCGGCACGCGTTGCGAAACGCCTTGCGATCGGCGCCCGCCTTGCCCAGTTTTTTTTCCACCTGGTGTTCGATGGGAAGCCCGTGGCAGTCCCAGCCCGGCACATAGGGCGCATCCATTCCGTCCAGACTGCGCGCCTTGACGATGATGTCCTTCAGGATTTTGTTGACGGCGTGCCCGATGTGGATCTCGCCGTTGGCATAGGGCGGACCGTCGTGCAGGATGAAGCGCGGCCGGCCGGCGCGGAGGCGGCGCAATTGCCCGTACACATCCATCTGCTGCCAGCGGCGCAGCATCCCGGGTTCCCGCTGCGCCAGGTTCCCCTTCATCGGGAACTCCGTGCGCGGGAGATTCAGCGTGTCCTTGTATTGACTCATGGATTAAGAATTTCCGCGCTGCGCGGCGGCGAGAATGGCGCGCGCCTGATCCGAGTCGCGCGCCATTTGTACGCACAGCGCCTGCACCGAATCGAAATTTCTCTCCGGGCGCAGAAAGCGGCGGAACTGCACACTGATCCTGCGGCCGTAGATGTCTTCGTTCCAGTCAAACAGGAACACCTCCAGCAACAACCGCTGCCCGGCAAATACCGGCCGCGTCCCCAGATTGGCGACGCCATTCACCAGGCCGGGCCGCAGCCCGTCCACCTGGACGGCAAATACGCCGCGCAGCGGTGGAGCGCGATTCTCCATGTCAATGTTCGCGGTGGGGAATCCCAGCGTGCGCCCGATCTGGGCGCCGAGGATCACCCGTCCGGTCAGGCTGAACGGCCGCCCGAGCAGGCGGTTGGCGGCCTCGACCTCACCCGCGGCCAGCAGTTCGCGCACCCAGCTGCTGCTGACCCTGCGACCCTCGATCTCGAATGTCTCCGCTTCCAGCACATCGTATCCGTGGGTCCTGCCCAGTTCCCGCAGCAGTGCCACATCGCCGGCACGGCCGCGCCCGAAACGGAAATCGTTGCCGACGATGACGAGCCGCGCGCCCAGCTCCTGCACCATGAATCGCTGTACGAAATCCTGCGCGCCGACCCCGGCCAGCGCGCGGTTGAAACGCAGGCAGGTCACTTCCTGAACGCCGCAACGTCGCAGCGCCTCCACCTTCTCGCGCAATGTCGTCAGCCGGGTCGGCGCCTGGAGCGGCGCGAAGAATTCCCGTGGATGCGGCTCGAACACGACCACCAGCGGTGCAATCGCCCTTGACCTGGCGTGATCCACGAGCTGTTTCATGACCCGCTGGTGACCGAGATGCACGCCGTCGAAATTGCCGATCGTGACGGCCGTCCCGGCGGGAGCCTCCGGAACGGCATGGGCTTCGCGATGAAATTTCATGATGCGCGCTGCTCAATGCCGCCCGATCAACTCACCCAGCGGTGTGCCGGTGATTCTCAGGACGGCAAAATAACACACCGCTCCAGCGGCGACACTCAGCGCAAGGCGCAGGATGCGATCACCCGCCGTCCAGCTCAACCACGCGTCCATCGGCACCGACAGGAGCTCGAGTACCGCAATCATCGCGGCCAGCGCCATACCGATTCGCAGCAGATGCGCTCCCCATCCCGGCCTCGGGACATATCCGCCCGCGTCACGCAGGTGCCGGTACAGGATCCCGGCATTGATGTAGGACGACAACGCCGTCGCCAGCGCCAGGCCCGCATGGGCCAGCGGACGATACAGGATCACGATGAAGACAATGTTGCTCAGCAGCGCTGCCACCCCGGCGCGCACCGGCGTGCGGGTGTCCTGGCGCGACACGGTTCCGGACACGAGGATTTTTATCAGCACGTAACCGGGCAGCCCCGCGGCGAAGGCAATCAGACTGATGCGCGCCATTTCGACGTCATAGGGGCTGAACGCTTCGTACTGAAACAGCGTCGCCAAAGCCGGACCGGCCAGCAGAGCAAGTCCGCAGGCGGCGGGCACCGAAATCATGAACACCCAGCGCAATGCCCAGTCCAGCGTCCCGGCAAATTCCCGGTTGGAATTGCGCGCGTGTTCGGCTGACAGGCTCGGCATGATCACGGTTGCCAGCGCGATGCCGAACACGCCCAGCGGAAATTCCACCAGCCGGTCCGAGTAATACAGCCACGAGATGCTGCCGGTCACGAGAAACGACGCCACCTGGGTGTCCACCAGAAGGTTGATCTGCGTGACGGAGACACCGAACAGCGTCGGAAGCATGAGTTTGAATATGCGCCGGACGCCCTCACCGTCGCGTCCCAGTGCCGGTCGCGGCAGCAGGCCGAGTCGGGCCAGGTACGGAAGCTGAAACAGCAACTGCGCCACGCCGGCAATGAACACGCCCCACGCCAGCGCCTCCACCGGTTCGGCCATGCGCGGCGAGAGCCACAGTGCCGCCGCGATTAATGCCAGATTAAGGAAAACGGGCGTAAACGCCGGTATGCCAAACCGGCGCCAGGTATTCAGGATGCCCCCGGCCAGGGCCGTCAGCGAAATGAAAAAAATGTAGGGAAAGGTCACGCGCAGCAGCGTCGCCGTCAGTTGCTGCTTGCTCGCCTCATCCGCGAATCCGGGCGCAAATACCAGCACCAGAAACGGGGCGCACAGCACGCCGACGGCGGTGATGCCGAACAACGCAAGTCCGAGCACGGCCGTGGTATGGTCAATCAGCGCGCGCACTTCCGCCTGCGTGCGGCGCTCCCGATACTCCGCCAGCAGCGGGACGAAGGCCTGGGAAAACCCGCCCTCGGCAAACAGCCGGCGCAGGAAATTCGGGATGCGGAAGGCGACGATGAACGCATCCATGCCGGTGCCGGCGCCGAAGTAGCGCGCGATGACGATGTCCCTGGCCAGACCGAGGATCCGGGACAGCGTCGTGTTCACGCTGACCAGCAGCGTTGATTTGAATAATCCCCTCGTCATGATCGATTGGCGTCCGGGGGCTGCGGCGAGATTCGGATATCTGATTGTTTACGCGGGAAAATTCCGGCGCGCGCAGCATAGCATAAGGATTTTCGGGCACGGGCAGCGCGCAGGCCGCGAGCATTGACAAACCCGATCTCGATCCGCATAGTGTCGCGCCTTTCAAACCGGCAGCAGCAGGAGTCAGCCGTGGCCAATATTGCATCCGCCAAAAAGCGCGCCCGCCAGAGCGAAGTGAACCGGCAGCGCAATGCCGGCGCGCGCTCGATGCTGCGCACCTGTATCCGCAAAGTCGTTGTGGCGATAGAGAAAGGCGACAAGGAAGGCGCGCGCACCGCGCTGGTGGCGGCCGTTCCGGTGATCGACCGGATGGCGGGGAAGGGAATCATTCACCGCAACAAGGCGGCCCGGCACAAGAGCCGGCTCAGTGCCCGCATCCAGGCACTGGGCTAACAGGTTGATGGGCTAAAGAATGATCAGGTTGTCGCGGTGAATGAGCTCCGGCTCATCCACATAGCCCAGCGCCTTCTCGATCTGCTCGCTCGGTAATCCCATGATGCGCCGGGCATCCTCGGCGCCGTAATTCACCAGCCCGCGCGCCACTTCAACGCCATTCGCATCCACACAGCGGACCATTTCCCCGCGCCGGAAATCCCCGTGCGCTTCCTGCACGCCGACGGCCAGCAGACTGCGCCCGCTTTGCGTCAACACGCGCACGGCGCCCGCATCCAGCACCAGCGTACCGCCCACGTGGGTCTGGGCGGCGAGCCACTGTTTGCGCGCCGCCAGCGGCGCCTGTTCCGCGCGCAACCGTGTGCCCACGGATTCCCCGCGCGCGATCCTCACCAGCACCTGAGGTTCCAGTCCCGAGGCAATCACGGTATCGGTCCCCGATTTGGCCGCCACGGCCGCCGCCCGCAGTTTGGTCTGCATGCCGCCACGCCCGAGATTTCCGCCCGCCCCGGCAAACCGCTCCAGCGCCGCATCACCCGCGCGGGCGTCATGGATCAGTCTGGCATCGGGATGGTGACGGGGATCGGCGTCAAACAGACCGCTCTGGTCCGTCAGAATTATCAGCAGGTCGGCATCCACCAGATTCGCCACCAGCCCCGCCAGCGTGTCGTTGTCCCCGAACCGGATCTCGTCGGTGGCGACCGAATCGTTTTCATTGATGACCGGCACGACGCCGAGCTCCATCAGGGTGCACAGCGTCGATCGGGCGTTCAGGTAACGGCGCCGATCCGCCACGTCTTCGTGGGTCAATAAGATCTGCGCGGTGCGCACGCCGTACTTCTGGAAACACTGTTCATAGGCCTGCACCAGCCCCATCTGCCCGACCGCCGCTGCCGCCTGCAGTTCATGCAACGCGTGGGGACGGCGCCGCCAGCCCAGCCGTGAAACACCCTCGGCCACGGCGCCCGAGGAAACGATGGATGTCTGGGTCCCGTCCCCGCGCAGTTCCATGATCTGCGCAACCCATCCCGCCAGCGTATCTTCGCGCAGCCCGCAGCCATCATTGGTAAGCAGCGCGCTGCCCAGCTTGACGACCAGTCGCCGCGGGACACGCCCGGCAGCCAACGTGGTGTTCATGGTAACTGAGCGCTCCTCGCGCGCGTCCGGGGATGACCCTCGACCCAGCGCTGAACCGCATACATCAACTCCCTGCACCCGGACCCCGTGACCGCGGAGATGAGGAACGGCTTGCGCGACGCGCCGACCACGCGACTCAGCTTGCGGCGCAGTTTCGCGGCCGCTTCCTCCGGCAGCAGGTCCAGCTTGTTCAGCACCAGCCAGCGTTCGCGCCGGAACAGTTCCTCGTCATAGGCGCGCAATTCGGTCTCGACGATGCGCGCCTGCTCGGCGATCGATTGCCCGTCCTCCGTCGCAGCGGCATCCACCAGGTGCAGCAGCAGGCGCGTGCGTGCCAGGTGCTTCAGAAAATGAATGCCGAGCCCGGCGCCTTCCGCGGCGCCGGCAATCAGACCCGGAATGTCGGCGATGACAAAGCTCTGTTCCGGACCGAGCCGCACCACGCCCAGGTGCGGATACAACGTCGTAAAAGGATACTCCGCCACTTTCGGCCGGGCCGCCGTGACCTGCCGGATCAGCGTGGACTTCCCCGCATTGGGCAGGCCGAGCAGTCCGACATCCGCCAGCACCTGCATTTCCAGGCGCAGATGGCGCTGCTCGCCGGGCTCGCCCCCGGTGGCCTTGCGCGGGGCCCGGTTGGTGCTGGTCTTGAAATTGAGATTGCCGAGGCCACGACGCCCACCCTTCGCCACCAGCAGCCGCTGACCGGCGGCGATCAGATCGCCGATGATCTCCCGGGTATCCACGTCGGTGACCACGGTGCCGAGCGGCACACGAACCTCCAGATCCGCCCCGTTCCGGCCGAACCGGTCCCGGCCCATTCCCGGCTGGCCGTTCTGCGCCTCGAACCGGCGGGCATGGCGAAAATCCGCCAGTGTATTCAGCCCTTCATCCACCACGAGAAACACGCTGCCCCCGTCGCCGCCGTCACCGCCGTCCGGCCCCCCGCGCGGCACGAATTTCTCGCGCCGGAAACTGGCACAGCCTTTGCCGCCCTTGCCGGCAACGACGCGAATGGTCGCTTCATCTACAAACTTCATTGGCTGCTACTCGATTATTCAGTTGGCACCAATCGCCGCTTGTGTGTTCCCGACACAAGCGGCATACAGTACATCCATGTACATAAAAAACCCCGCTTAAGAGCGGGGTCTCTTGCGCCGAACCGTACCGCAGGGTTCAGTTCGCGACCACGCTCACATGCCTGCGGGAGCTCGGACCCCGGTGATGAAACCGGACCTTGCCGTCTACCAGAGCGAACAGCGTATGGTCGCGGCCGCAGCCGACGTTTGCGCCCGGGTGAAACTGGGTGCCGCGCTGCCGGACCAGAATGTTGCCGGCGAGCACCGCCTCGCCTCCAAATCGTTTGACTCCGAGCCGCTTGGCTTCGGAATCGCGTCCGTTGCGCGAACTGCCGGCGGCTTTTTTATGTGCCATGGCTCACTCTCCGTTGCGAAATTACTTGCTGATGCCCGTTATCGCCAGCTCGGTATAGGACTGGCGATGCCCCTGGACCTTCTTGTAGTGCTTGCGGCGGCGCTTCTTGACGATGCGCACCTTTTCGCCGCGCACGGTCCCGCGCACCGTTGCGGTCACCGCGGCGCCCTTGACCAGCGGGCGGCCGATCGTCAGTTGGTCACCCTCCCCCAGCAGCAACACCTGTTCGAGGCGCACCTTGTCGCCGTCCTTTGCATCGAGAAGTTCGACGCGAATCACGTCGCCTTCCTTGACTTTAAGCTGTTTGCCTCCGCTTCTGACGACCGCGTACATGAACTGCTCCTGCCGGACTGCCGGGAATGGCTCGAAAGGGGGCGAATTCTAGGGAATTGAACCCATTGATTCAAGTAACATTATCGCGCTCTCCGCCCCCGGCCGGCAAATCCGGGCGGCCTGCAACCGGACTTCCGACCTCGTGGCAATCCGTTGACCGGATTGGCAAAATGCCTGATCGGTACACTCGCCTGAACAACCCGTGACCGCCTTCCCAGCCACCGCGAACCTGCCCATGGATCTTGCCGCCATCCGGGCGCTGATCGCACCCGACATGGCCCGCGTGGATACATTGATCCATACGCGGCTGCATTCCGAGGTGGGTCTAATTGATCAACTCGGGAACTACATCGTGAACAGCGGCGGCAAACGGTTGCGTCCGGCCGTCGTGCTGTTGAGCGCGGGCGCGCTGGGTTACCGCGGCACGCAACACCTCAACCTCGCTGCCATCATCGAATTCATTCACACCGCCACACTGCTGCACGATGATGTCGTGGACGCTTCGCTGTTGCGGCGCGGACAGGCCACGGCCAATCAGCGCTGGGGCAATGAAGCCAGCGTGCTGGTCGGCGATTTTCTCTATTCACGGGCATTCCAGATGATGGTCGAAGCGGGCTCGATGCGGGTGATGGAAATCCTGGCGAGCGCCACGAACACCATTGCCGAGGGGGAAGTCCAGCAATTGCTCAACCGCCACGACCCGGATACGACCGAACCGCGCTATCTGCAGGTGATAAACAACAAGACCGCGAAACTGTTCGAGGCCGCGGCGCAACTGGGCGCCGTTATTTCAGGGGGCAGCGACAAAATCGAAGAAAGCATGGCGACCTACGGCCGGCATCTGGGGATCGCCTACCAACTTATTGACGACGTGCTGGACTACAGCCCGAGCAACCGGGAGCTCGGCAAGAATATCGGCGACGACCTGGCCGAAGGCAAACCCACGCTGCCACTGCTGTATGCCATGTGGCACGGCACGGAGTCCGCGGCCGCGGTGATCCGCAGCGCGCTTGCAGCGGGCGGGCTGGACAGCCTGCAGCAGGTGCTGGAAGCCATTGAATCCACGGGGGCCATTGCGTACACTGCGCGCCGCGCGGAGGCGGAAGCCCATGCGGCTGTCGCCGCCCTCGCGACAATCCCGCGGACGGCCTATCGCGATGCCATGGAGGGGCTGGCGCGCTTCGCTGTCGAAAGAGCGTTTTGACGGTTCCCGGATGTCATCAGAACCGACCCAAATCGGGGTGTAGCTCAGACTGGTAGAGCACTGCTTTCGGGAGGCAGGGGCCGTAGGTTCAAATCCTATCACCCCGACCAATTTTCTCATCAATATTCCCCAGCTCCGCCGCCCCGAAACACTGACCGGATGCGAACCTGCGATGGTTCGCGATCAATGAGTGACTTTCAGTTTGACTCCACGGGGCATCGGCCGGCCGCAGACCGTTTCTCGTCCGCCGCGGCACGGCGCGTTTAACCGGCAGCCCGGCGCAAAATTACTGCAATCACGGCCCTTCATTTCTATTCTCCATCATGCCGATTGCGCGAAACACTCGCGATCGGCGCGATTGCCACCATTCATTCTTGAGAGGAGGACTGCGATGAAAACTCTCTGTCTGCGCAATTCATTACCAGCCATTCTGGCTGCATCTTGCCTGTATGCCCCCGCCGGCCACGCCATCGTCAAATATCAAAGCGTCAGGAGCGCCCTGGAAGCGGGTGTCCCGGCCGTGACCGTGACGTTTTCCGATCTGGATCTGGATCGCGGCGCCGGCGCGGAAACGCTTTATCAGCGATTGCGCGCCGCGGCGAAAAAAGTGTGCGGGACCGCGGATGGCCGCGACCTGAGTGCGACGCACGAACGGCGCCGGTGCTACCGCGAGGCGCTGGACCGGGCGGTAAACGATGTGAACAACGAGCGTCTTGAAAAACTGCACGGTGGCTGAGCCGGGAAACGCCGGCGGACACCGGGGATGGTTGCAGCGCGCGCCGTCTGCCGCGAAGCGCCTCCCCCTCCGGCGGTGTCTGGTGACGACGCAGCCCGTATCGATCAGCCGCTGTAGACCAGGATGTCATCCGCATCGAGGTCGGGCGCGCCGGTGAGCGTGGCGAACTTCTTCGCGGCAGCGGGGCCGGTTCCGTCGGAGTCATAGAACAGATCACCGCTGGTCGTGTTGTAGACGATCCGGTCGCCGGCATCTGCGGCCGTTCCGGTTTCGTTTGCCGCAAACTCCGAAGCGCGTAGAAACACCGGGCCGGCTTCGGTTTCGTTGTTGATGGCCTCCTTGAGCTGCACAAATACCGCATCGGACAGGTACAGGACGTCTTCGCCCGGTGCGAAATCGCTCACCGTGTCGGCGTTCTTGCCGCCGGGCCTCACGTCGAATCTGAAGATGTCCGCTCCCGCATCTCCCGAGAGCGTGTCCTTGCCGAGACGGCCCGTCAACGTATCGTCGCCACCGGCGCCGGCCAGCACATTCGCACTGTCATTGCCTTTCACCGTATTGACCCCTGCGTTGCCCGTGCCGCTGCTGGCCACGGTGCCGACCAGCGTGAGGTTCTCCTGCTCTGCTCCCAGCGCGTAGGTGATTTTGCTCTTGATCAGGTCGGTGCCGGCGTCCGCCGTGGCAGTGTTGATCTCGGAGGCGTCGTCGATCGTGTAGATATCATTCCCCGGGCCGCCTTCGAGCAAGTCGGCACCGACCTTTCCTTTCAGCTTGTCGTTTCCGGCGCCACCGATCAGGACATTGTTCGCGTCGTTGCCGAGAAGTTTGTCGTCGCCGCTGCCGCCGACGGCGTTTTCGATTACCACGTCATAGGCGATGGCGAGATTGCTGCCACCGTCATAGATCCCTTCGTTTTGTTCAACATATCCGTCCGGCAAGGGATCGGACGGAATCGTGATATCGCTCAGATGCCCGGCAGCCAGATCGATCTTGCAACCGAGCGTGAAATTCGATATCGAGATGGTGTCCTCACCGCCGGCATCCCAGATGGTCCTGATGAAAGGCGTGCCGGGATCGAACGTGTAAAGATCATCGCCGGCGGCATGGGACATGTTGGGTCCGTACAGATACTGGATCGCGGCGATGTCCCTGGGCATCGGCGTGTCCGGGTTGACCAGCACATAATCGAACGTGTAGCCGCCGCCGGTATCGGTGACGATCCGGAACAGGCTGTAGGGATGCTCGTTGTACGACATGATGGTGGTGCGATTGTCGAAAGCCGCCGCGTAGCCGCTGTTATTGGGGTGCGACAGTCCCAGGGCATGCCCGATCTCATGGATCAATGTCGCAAATCCATAGCTTCCCGGCGCGAGCTCGTCCGCGGACACGAAATCGTCAGGGTGCAGCCAGACGTCGCCGGAACTGGCGTAGTAGCCGGGAAGGTACCCCCATCCCGAGGCGCCGGTCATGCCGTCGAAAATCGCGGCACGGATGACCGCGACGCCGGCCGGACTTGACGTGGAGTCCGTCATCGGCACAAACGTCAGATCGGCCACGTCCGACCAAGTCTGTAACGCCGCCGTGAAGGCCGACTGCTGGGCCGCATTGAGCCGGGTCATGTCCGCCGGCTCGCTGTCGTCGGAGTAATCCGGCGACCAGTAGGCGCTGGCGGCGGGAAAGCTGTAGGTGAGGGTCACGCCGGTGCCGACGCTGCCGCCCCACTTGACGTCCCAGGCAGTCAGCAGCGGATCGAAACGCAGGTCACCGGACAGCGGCACGCCGTCGGTGTACTGGATCGTGAGCTCCTCATTCAGATCGGTGGCCATTCATGCTGCTCCTCAGGCTGAAATTTAACCTGGCGCTCTACCAGGTTCGAATGAGGTTTTCCGCGGCAGCATGCATGACATTCACGCGCAAGGCGAAGCTGTTAATACACCCTCAGATCGATCATAGTGTCGTTTCCGATCATTCAGCGATCCCCATTATGCCGTCCAGCAGGCCCGCGGCCGTTGCCGGGACATTTTATCCCGCGGAGCCGTCACAACTTGCCCGCGTCGTCGAAGGCATGCTGGCCCAGGCCCGGGAAGCGCTGGGCACGGGAAACAGCGATGCGCCGCCGCCCAAGGCCTTCATTGTGCCCCATGCCGGTTACCGGTTTTCCGGACGCGTCGCCGCGGGTGCCTATGCCCGCCTGCAATCCGCGGCGGGAACGATCCGGCGCGTGGTGCTGGTGGGCCCCTCGCACCGGGTCGGCGTGCCCGGGATTGCAATCCCTTCGGTCGAAGCCTTCGACACGCCGCTGGGCTCCGTGACGCTGGATCAGGCCAACATGGACCTGCTGCGCGCGTTGCCATTTTGCGCGGTTGCGGACGAACCGCATGCACAGGAACACAGTCTCGAAGTGCAGCTTCCTTTCCTCCAGAAGCTGCTTCCCGATTTCAGGTTGACGGCGGTTGCCGTCGGACGGGCAAGCACGCGCGAGCTCGCCGACGCACTGGCGTGCGTCTGGGGAGGCCCGGAAACCGTTGTGCTCATCTCGTCGGACCTGAGCCACTATCACACTTATCACGAAGGCCAGCGGCGCGACGTGCAGAGCAGCCGCGCCATCGTTTCACTGGCGCAGGACCGGTTGCGCTCCGTGGACGCCTGCGGCTGGCGCGGTGTGAACGGCCTGCTGCGGCAGGCTGCCGCGCTGGGGCTGATCCCGACCACGCTCGAACTCGTGAACTCGGGCGATACCACCGGCCGGCGCGATCGCGTGGTTGGCTATGGGGCATGGGCATTTGCCCCGGACCCGGCACCCGTCGCACGGGATCTCGACGAGGGCGACGGGCAGAAACTGCTGGAGGTGGCCGCGGCCGGCGTGCGCAACGCCGTGGCCGGCAAACCCGTTCCGCAGGTCCTGGTCAGTACGTTCTCGAAGGCACTGCGGCAACCCGGAGCTTCCTTCGTGACCCTCACGAAGGGAGGTCGCCTGCGCGGCTGTCTCGGCAGCCTGCAGGCCTTCCGCCCGCTGGTCCTGGATGTGGCCGAACGCAGTCACAGTACGGCCGTCAACGACCCGCGTTTTCCGTCCGTTGAGCCCGCGGAACTCCCCGCGTTGCACCTGGAGGTTGCGGCGCTGACCGCTCCCGCGGCGCTCAGCTTTGCTTCGGCCGACGAATTGATGGCGCAGCTTCAGCCGGGAGTTGATGGACTGATCATCGAAGATCAGGGGCGGCGCGCCACGTTTCTGCCCAAGGTCTGGGAGGAGATACGCGAGCCGCCCCGCTTTTTTGCGCGGCTGCTGCAGAAGGCGGGGTTGCCGGCGGACCACTGGTCTTCGGGGTTGCGCGCCTGGCGCTACCAGACCCGGCGCTTCGGGGCGCCATTGGTGACCGGGCGTCCGTCAATTTCCTCGCCCCGGGAACTGGACTAAACTGTTACCCGAACATCAGCACCCAAACCCGACAAAGAACAACAAGCCCGGGGAGGTACCATGATCCGCAATCCCTCGTTGATGATTCCAACGCTGTCGCTGGTGGCCATGATTGGCGCAGGTTCCGTGCAGGCGCAGCAGATCGAAGAGGTCGTGGTCACCGCGCAGAAGCGCGAGGAAAACGTCCAGGAAGTGCCGATTTCCATTTCCACCTATTCCGGCGACTTTCTCGACCAGGCCGGGATCGACACCTTGCAGGATCTGGGCGACTACACGCCCAATCTCACGCTCAGCACGTCAAGCAACATCGCCAACAACCGCATCATCATGCGCGGCGTCGGATCGGTGGGCGACAACGCACTGGAACCCAGCGTCGCGGTGTTCATTGACGGCGTCTATTACCCGCGCACGTCGGCGCTGGTGGGTACGCTGACCGATATCGAAATGGTGGAAGTTTTGCGCGGCCCGCAGGGAACTCTGTTCGGTCGCAACGCCTCCATGGGCGCGCTGAACATCCGCACCCGGGCACCGGCGGATGAATTCGAAGGCGAGCTGCGCGGGAGTTACGGCAGTTACGACACGCTGCGCCTGGACGGTTTCGCCGGCGGCCCGATGGCCGAAACGCTGTCCGGCCGCCTGTCGTTCCATTACACCAGCCGTGACGGTTACGGCGACAACACGTTTCTCGCCTCCGGCAATGACGAAGAATTCGGCGACTGGGAGGACGCCACGGTGCGCGGCAGGCTGCACTTCGAGCCGACCGCGGACCTGAGCGCCACGGTCACGCTCGACTATGCGCGCGTGGAAAACGAGGGCAATGTTATCGAAGTGAAGGATGACACCGTGATTCCCTCCTATGCGCCGATCATCAGCGCGGTGCTGTCCCCGACCGGTCCGTTTCTGCCCACCGGGCCGGTGCCGGATCTCGTTGACGATGACGATTACGACATCAACCAGGATCACCGCGACGCTGCGGATGACGAGCAGTACGGTATTTCCGCCGACATTTCCTGGAATGTGGACTCGCACACAATCCGTTCCATCACCGCGTTCCGCGACTGGAGCAATGAGACATTCGAGTCCGCGCTGCGGCTGCCCGCGGATCTTTTCAACCGCGTGAGCAATTACGACGCCGAGACGATTTCACAGGAGTTCCAGTTGCTGTCCCCCACGGACGGGCGCATTCAGTATGTCGCCGGACTCTACTATTACGACGAGGATTACCGCATTGACCAGAATTTTGACCTGGGCGTGGATTTCTGCTCGCCCGCGGTGGGCAACCTGGTATCCGCCACCGCGGCTCCGACGATTATTGCATCCGCCACGGCCGCTTTGACGCCGCTGCTCGGGGCGGCGCTGGCGCAGACAGTTGCCGCAGGCATCGCCACGGGCGCCATTACCGATCCGGCGCAACTGGTGGCGCTGGGAGTGCCGGCGCCGCTGGCCCCGGTCGTCTTCGCCCTGGTGCCGCCGGCGGGAAACTTCGGCGCGGCCGCAGCGGGGGGTTGCGCTGCCGGCCCGCAGACCGCGGCCGTGGACGGCGAATTCCAGCAGGACGTCAACAGCCTGGCGTTGTTCGGGCAGTTGACGTTCAACGTCACCGATCAGCTCAGGCTCACGGGCGGAGTGCGCTGGACCAACGATGAAAAGGACGGCGGTTTCATTTCGGTGATCAACAATCCCATAGTCGCTCCGCCGTCGCCCACGAACCCCTTCGGGCTCCAGTTGCGTGCGGCGGAGGATTCATCGGATCTTGAATTTGAAGACGATGAACTGACCTGGATGGTCAATGTGAGCTGGTTTGCCACGGACGAAATCATGCTGTTCGGCTCCTACTCGACCGGCTACAAGTCCGGCGGTTTCAACTCCGAAGGCGCGAATCGGGCCCTGACACTGGATGAGCGCGTGTTCGATTCGGAGACCGTGGACAACTGGGAGCTTGGCGTCAAATCGAGCTGGTTTGACCAGCGTGTAGTCGCCAACCTCACCTGGTTCCACACGGACATCTCCGACTTTCAGGACCGGCAGTTCGACGGCGTGAACTTCATAGTGCAGAACGCCGGCGAGCTCACGCAACAGGGCATCGAGCTGGACATTCAGGCGCGACCGGCGGAACCGCTGACGCTGCTGCTGGGCGTCAGTTACCTCGACTCCGAGTTTGACGAGTTTCCCAACGCCACGAACCTGCCCGCCGTGGTCGCGGCCACGCAGGCGTTGAATCGGGCCCGCCTTGCAGCAGGTCTGCCGCCGCTGCCGGTGCCGCCGCTGGATCTCGAGGGCGAACGCAACCATTTTTCGCCGGAGTGGCAATTGTCGCTGGCGGCCGAATGGGCGGACGCCCTGCCGAACACGACGATGTCATGGTTCGTGCGCGGCGAATATCAGTTCATTGACGATCAGAACGTCGGCGCGGAGACGAATTCGAATCCCCAGAGCATCCAGGAGGGCTACGATCTCGTCAACGCGCGCATCGGACTGCGCGGCAGCGACGAACGCTGGGAGCTGTCCGCGTTTGTCCGCAACGCCTTTGATCAGGCGTATTGTCAGACCGTCTTCAATCAACCCATTGGCACGACGCTGGGGCTCGTCGATCCGGTCACGCTGGGCGGCATGCAGCGCTGCGTGCTTGGCACGCCGCAGACCTGGGGCGTGGAGGCGGCGTATAGATTCTAGCTACAAGCTACAAGCTAGAAGCTACAAGACAATGGACTGCAGTTTCTGGTCTTTGTTGCTTGTCGCTTGTGGCTACTCTTTAAACATCCTGCGACATGACCTCGGTCGTCGCCGACAACCGGTGAATCAGCGTGCGCAGGAAAACCTTCAGGAAGCGCACCTGGCAGTTCAGCGAGACCTGGGAAATCACGGTGGAATTCACCTTGAGCAATGCGGTTTCGATGTCCGCGACAATGGTGGCAGTTCGCTTGGTTTTGGCCAGATAGCCCATTTCACCGAAACAGTCCCCGCCCTCCAGTGAGCGGATCACCTTCCTCTTCTTCTTCACCTGCACCTTGCCGCTGACAATGATGTAGAAACAGTCGTCCAGTTCCCCTTCAACGATGATGTCCTGCCCCGCCTTGTAGTCCTGCCACGTGGCGGCGCGGAGGATCTCCCAGATCTCCGCGTCCGGGAATCCCTGGAAGAATTCCAGTTTCTTGACCGCGTTGAACCGTTCCTCGATGGAGATTTCACGTACCGGTCCTTCCAGGGACTCGAAGGCCTTGGCCAGATCCGTGGCCAGGTCAAGTCCCATCTGGTAACGTCCGGCGAGATCCTTGGCCAGCGCCTTCTGAACGATGTCCTCGAGC
>JACORW010000087.1 GCA_016179185.1 Gammaproteobacteria bacterium
AATCTACACAATTTGCAACATTCTCTCAGAGAAAATGACCAAGTTGCAACGCAGGTGACGAAAAATCAACAGTTTTTGCTTCCGAATGGGATATCTGGCTACGGCAAGGAAAATCATGGCGATACAGCGTAATTGGTAGACTGCCTTTCATGATGCGGAGCGCCCACAAGTTGCGGCAAAAGTCCGTCCACGGACTTTTGCCTATGGCTTCGGCCAAGGCACAGCTTCGGCCTCGCTCCGTTTATCAAGCACTTGCGTGCTTGATAAACGATGCGTCCCTTACATGGGGCGCCAGATGCTGAGGCAAAACGGCATCTTGCGTGAGCACGTTAGGCCGCACGCCCTGCAGATGGGGCTTATCACGGTCATTTTTCTGCTGTTCCTGGCCACCGTCGCGGGGTTCGTGCAGTTCACCGGCGGCGGCATCCAGTTCCGCGCCGTGCTGACCGACCCGCGCACCCATGCCTTGGTCCTGCCGGCGGTCATGCACACGGCCCAGTTCCATGGATTGCTGATTGCCGGACTCACGCTGTGCGTGGTGCTGCCGCTGCTGTCTCCGATCCGGGCATCGCTGGCGACCCTGTTGGCGTCCGCCGTGCCGCTCTACCTCGGCATTGCCGACACGCGGGGATCCCTGCTGCTCCCCATGGAGTTCAGCCTGCTCGCGCTGGGGGTGATCTTCGCCGTCAATGTTCTGATCGCCTATTTCCGGGAGACCCACTCCCGGCAACAGGTGCTGAGCCTGTTCGGCCAGTTCGTTCCGCCGCAGCTTGTGGAACAGATCGCCCGCGACCCGAAACGGTTTTCCATGGAAGGGGAAGCGAAGCGGGTCACGATATTCTTTTGCGATCTGCAGGACTTTTCCGGCGTCGCCGAACAACTGAACCCCAGGCAATTGACGCTGCTGTTGAATGAATATTTTGATGCCATGACTGAAGTGCTGCACCGGCACGGCGCCACCATAGACAAGTATATCGGCGACTGCATCATGGCCTTCTGGGGCGCGCCGGTGCCGCAGGAGGATCACGCGCAACGGGCGGTGCTGGCGTCGTTCGAGATGCAGAAAACCATCGCGTGGCTGCGCGAAGGGTATCTGCGCCGCGGCTGGCCGGCGCCACTCATGGGCATCGGCATCAACACCGGAGTGGTCAGCGTCGGCAACATGGGGTCGCGTTACCGCATCGCCTACACGGTCATCGGCGATGCCGTGAACCTGGCGGCGCGGCTGGAGGCGCTGACCCGCACCTACCATGTGCCGACCCTGGTCAGCGAGGCCACCCGTGCCGACTGCAAGGACGTGGTGTTTCGAACGCTGGACATCGTGCAGGTGCGCGGCAAGCACAACCGCACATTGATTTTCGAGCCGGTGTGCCGGACGGAGGACCTGACCGAGGCGCGGCAGCAGCAGTTGCGGGAACACGAAGCGGCAGTGGAACTGTTCCTGGCCGGCGATATGTCCCGCGCGCGGGAGCGATTTCGCCAACTGCACGAGGCGACACCCGACGATCCTGTTTATCCAGTGCTGCTGCGGAAAACTGATGAAGCGGAGAAGGCCGGCTGAAAGCCGGCCCCACAAAAGATTCACTGCACCTGTGGGGCCGGGTTTACCCGGCCTTTATTGCGATGAAAAGCAAAAGGTTAAAGGTGTGAAGTAAGGGTTTACTCTCATATAATACCTTTGAGCATCAACGCCTGCCTGTTTGCCACTTTGCACTTTCACTCTCCCAGGCGTTGCAGGAGAAACTCCCTCTCCGCGGGATCTGAAATCTGACCGCTCTCCAGTAACCCTCCCAGCAATACCTTCGCGCTCTCGGTCTCGCCCATGGCCTCCAGCACGAACATTTCCATCTGCCGCGCCCAGCCCGGGACCTGATCGGCTTGTGTGTACTCCCGCAGTTCGCGGGCCAGCCGCAATGCCAGCGGCAGATCGTTCAGGCGGTGGCGGGCGATGAAAACAGCATGGGCAAGCCACGGCCAGCGCGTATCCGGGGCGAGCAGAAACTGCCGTTCCACGAACGCGATCATGATGCGGCGCCGATCCGGGTCGGGGACGTCCGCGTAAATGCGCGCCGCGGACAAAAGCGGATAGCGGCTGCGCGGGTCGAGCGCCAGTATCCGATCCAGCCATGACACCACGCGCCGGTAATCCAGGTTGCGAAACGGGACGCTGATCCCGGGCTGATTATCGAATGCCTGCAACCACAGCATCAGCGCTCGCGCGAATGCCGGCTCCTCGCCGAAGGACATTCCGCGCAATGCCAGTGTCGCCGGCGGCGCGGGCAGCGCACTGGCCCGGGCAACCGGCGGCGGCAGGCGCAGGTGCCAGCCGATCTGGGCCGCCAGGGCCAGCGCGAATACCAGCATGACCGGCACGGGCACGGCGCTCACCGGCCGCTCCACCCCATGACGAGATAATGCCAGTCCCATAGGCAACCCTGCTTTTCACTGTTTTGTGGGGCCGGCTTTATGCCGGCCCACATTATCGGCCGGGGTAAACCCGGCCCCACAACCATTAAAGCTCCTTGCGATAAAGGTCGAACATCGCCGCGGCCGCGAGCAGCGCGCCGTAGATGACGGTCTGCGCCCCGATGGCGGGCAGCGCGCTCCAGTCGGCGCCGTAGATCAACCACTCGCTGCGCGCGAAACGGTGCAGTTCCGGCACGACAAAGGCAATCCCCTCGACCAGGGTGTTCATGAATTCCTGGGAGAATGAATGCGTTTCCAGGATCGGGCTCATGCTCACCAGCAGGATGGTCTCCATGGAACGGGACAACAGGTAAAACGCCAGTACCAGCACACAGGCCACGGTCACGTTGCCGAACGTGAACAGGCACAGCAGGCTCAGCGCGATGAGCATCAGCAATTCGCCGGCCAGAGACAGGTACCAGAGCAGCACGGCGCCGGGCGTACTGTAGAGCAGCAGCAGCAATGCGCCGGCGGCGGAGATGATCAGCGCGAGCCCGAGGAACCCCGCGCATTTGCCCAGAAAGTAACTGGCGCGGGGGATCGGCAGCGACAGGATCAATTCGAAGCCCTTGTCGTTGAACTCCCGCACCGTGCTGGTCACGACAAACAGGCATACGGTACACACGGTAAATAACCGGATGCCGGCGCCGATCAGCGCGGCCTGGATCTGGCGCTGCTCGGTGACCGCCAGTTCGCCCACGAATTCCGTCAACCCGAGCAGACACACCATGCCCGCCAGCGTGAATCCGAACAGCCGGTTGCGCACGGCCTCGCGCAGCGTATAGACGGCGATGGGCGCGATCAGATTGGGCATACGTATCGACTCTTCAGAACTTCCGTCACAGGCTCACAGCTACAAGCAACAAGCTACCAGCAACAAGTAAAACAAATCAGGGATCATGCTTTCCTTGTAGCTTATGGCTTGTAGGTTGTGGCTTCTTTCCAAGCTGGTTCATTCCCTTCGGTCAACGCCGGGTATTGTAGTATAAGCCTTTCGCATCGCCGGACCCGTCATGCCCGTTCCCCGGTTTCTCGTCGAACGGCGCGAGGTAATCATCCTCGCGCTGATGCTGGAATCGCTCCACATTGCGTTGTGGGGACCGTTTCCCGCCCCGTCATTGATGCGCGCGGGATTCATGATGATCCACCTGGGACTGTTCCTGCTCTGGCAGCCGTTCTGGCGCGGGAACCTGAAACTGGCGTGGTACAACGGATTGCTGTTCATCGGGCTGGCAATTTTGTTCGTGTTTTTACGGAACTGGTGGCTGCGCGCCGGGTGGGTCATCGTGTTAATCGGCGTCTTCGGCGGCAGCATCGGGACCAGCATCCGCGAACGCCGCACCAACCTGCTGGTTTTGGCATTCCTCACGTTTCAACTTGCCATCCCCTGCGCCACAACTCTTTTCAGCGTGTCAATTTCGGACCCGACCCACCAGGCGTTTGCGATTATCGTGGGGGCCATACCGCTGGTGTTGCTGGCGTTTCCCGTTTCGGGCGCGAGATCCGCGCGCCTCGGCGTGGACCCGGTATATGCCATCGCGGCGTCCACGCTGGTGACGCTGCTTGTTGTCGGGAGCCTGTTGATCATGTACCGCGGCAGGCTGGACTACCTGACGGCATTGATCTGGACGCTTACGGCGATCGGTGGCGCGATGCTCATCATTAGCTGGCTGCTGACACCGCACATGGGATTCAGCGGTCTGGCGCAGCTCTGGCAGCGGGTAATCATCAATGTCGGCACACCGTTCGAGGGTTGGTTGAGCAACCTTGCCACTGTCTTCACCCGCGCCCAGTCGCCCGGAGATTTTCTGCAGCAGGCGATGAAGGACCTGTCCACGCTGGACTGGATCGCCGGAGTCCAGTGGGAAGGGCCGGAAGGGACGGGCAGTACCGGCCATACCGCATCGCACAATTCCTTTTTCGCGCTCGATCCGCTGGCGGTGCGCGTGCATACGCATCTGTGGCTGGGCGGCGCGCTGCACGCCCACTGCCGGCTGCTGGTGCAGGTGATCAACCACTTCTACAGCGCAAAATACCAGGAACGGGAACTTACCCGCCAGGCGCACCTGAGCGCCATTTACCAGACCGGCGCGCGGGTGACCCACGATATCAAGAACCTGTTGCAGTCCCTGCAGGCGCTGACCAGCGTCATTGCCAGCGACCGATCGGAGGCCGGCACCGTGTCCCGGCAACTGTTGCGGCGCCAGTTGCCGCACCTGACCCAGCGCCTGCAACTGGCGCTGGACAAATTGCAGGCGCCCGCCGGCAAACATGGCGACAACGTCTTTATCAAGGACTGGTGGCATGATTTCCAATTGCGCAATCCGGACCCCCAGACCGCATATCACACGGACATCATCGGGGATCCGCTGATCCCCGTGGAACTGTTCGACAGCGTGGCCGAGAACCTGCTGGAGAATATCCGCGCCAAGCGGCACGTGGAACCCGACATCCGCACGGAGGCCAGGGTGGTCAGTGACGGGACACGGACCTATATCGAGATGTGCGATTCCGGTTCGGCGATCGCGCCGGAAAAGGCAGGGCTGCTGCTGAACGCCCCGGTAAGTTCAGAAAACGGCCTCGGCATAGGGCTGTACCAGGCGGCGTTGCAGGCGCAGCGCGCGGGCTACGCGCTGACACTTGAGTCCAACGAAGAAGGGCGGGTGTGTTTCCGCCTCACGGGAAACGCGAAGTGATTTGTGAAATCAGCAACAAGCGACAAGCTACAAGCTACAAGTGGAAGATGCCTGAGTATGAAAGAGCATTGCTGGGCCGACCAGGACCGATCCTGGAACTGGCCGGGTGAATCAGTCCCTGAAGATGTACCTGGCCTCACGAGGATCTTTTACTTGTGGCTTGTCGCTTGTAGCCTGTAGCTGCCTTCAAGGCAGCTGCCTTCAAGGCAGCGTACCGGCGGTGACCATCCGGCTGATTAACAACGGCCGCGTGAGCCAGACCGTGATGTCATCGAAACTCGGTGTCGCGGTCCCGCCCTGATACATAAATGGAGCAATGGCCTCGGTAGTGCCATTCTCCCCGTCCGCGGTCACATCGGCGCCGGTAGAATAGATGATGGCGATTGCAGGTTGAGACGACGACGTCAGGGAACTTCCGTTTGCGTCTTCGACTGACAGAATGTCCGTGAACCCAGTCGAGAGGTTGATCTGCACGCTTCCGTCACAGACGTTTTCCGGGCAGGCAAACTCCCTTTCTACTACGTAGCGCCAGTAACCGTTCATCGGATCGGTGCTGCTGGTCCGCGCCACGCCCCAACTGTCGTATTGATCGACGCCCAGCGTTTTCCATGGAAGATACCCCTCGGCGGGGGCGACATTACAAGTGAGGTCCTCGACGCCATAGGCCTTGCCATTGCCATAATCATCATCGTCAGGATCCAGTTCCGTCGTGGGGCAGGGCAATTTTCCATTGATCAGCGCGTACCCGATCAACGCCTGACGGATCTCTTCCAGCTTTGCCTGCGTGTCATTGCGTTGGCGCGCTTCAAGTTGCGCCGACAACGGAACCAGCAGCCCGCCCACAACCAGCGAAATGATGAACAGCACCATCGCCAGCTCGACCAGCGAGAAGCCGGCGGATCGCGACGTACCGGCGCTTGCGACCGCCGTGGACATTACGGAATAACCGCGCTTAACTGGTCGTTGAACGTGGTGTCCGCATCCGCCCGCTCGAACAATTCTTCCGGGCTGCCGGCTTCCTCGTCAGCATTCTCGCCTTCGAAGTAGCTTTCGAACGTCCCCGCGCCCCGATTCTGCGTATCCAGTTCCCCGCCCGCCACCACGACCACCGCCTTTCGGTCATTGTGAGTGGTGCCGGCCGGCACGGGCACTTCCACGTTGATGCAGTCGGTTCCTGCGATGCAGTCGCTATTGATGTTCGCCGACACCGAGTCCGGCGTCAGCGCGTTGCTGTAGGAGACAAATACATACTCATGCCAGCGGTTGCGCAGGAACCAGCGTGGCAGGTTTCCGTCTTCCGTGTCCTCGACCTCGTTGTCATCCTCGTCCACATCCAGCAGCAGGCTGATGCCGGAAGCCACGAGGCTGCCCTGGGCGGCTCCGGCGGCCGGGATGGTCACGCTGGCGGTGCCCAACTGGTTGCCGCCGGAATCGAAATCCGTAAATTGGATTACCGGATTGACATTGTCGGCCACATCCAGCGCGTCGGCATACTGGGTTGCGCAGTCGGCACCGAACCCCTGGCACACGCTGCGTTCCACAACACCGGCCGAGGCGTTGTTAATTGCGCTGTCACCGGCCATGCGCATCCGGAACTCCCACTGCCGCTCCTCGACGAAATCATATTGAATGCTGAATAACTGCCCGACGGCGATACTGGTCGTAGTGCCGCCTTGCAGGTCCGTGTAGGAAACGCAATCCGCAGAGGGTGCGCCGGTAATCAGGCCCACGGGATTACCGAAGCCAGCCGTGTTATATCGTATCGTGTCGCCGGCGCCAATGAACGACCAAAAGTTTGCGCCGGTGCTACAGGCCAGATTGGGCACGGTGGAACCGTCGGCGGTATAGCTGCCGGTCAGCGGTGTCCGTTTTGATGCAACCAGCATTTGAACCCGGTTCCCTGCGGCAACGGCAAACGGAGTTCCGCCAACCACCTCGACCGCACGGACCAGATTCTGGGTGAGCGATGATGCGAGATGGACGATTCCCTCATCCACGGCAGGCTGATCCAGGTTTCTGATCTTGGCGCCCGGCCTGACACCGGAATAACTGAAGCGCGTACCGGTGTCGGTAATCTGGTACATCGTGCCGGACTGGGTCACCGATTCCGCTGTCGCGGTAAGAAACCCGGAATCCACGAACTTGCCGCTGCAGTGCGCAATGTTGTTGCCGGACCAGATGCAGGCAATGTCGCTGTCCGCCGTGACCGCGTCGGGGTAGGTGGCATCGGCCCCGGTCGAATCGGAGTACAGCGTGGACTGCTGAATCCAGTTGGTGATCGCGGTGGTGTAGGCGGTGGCGGCGCCCGCCGCGGAAACGGACACCGTATTGCCATTGGCAGAGGTCAGCGACCATTTCACGGTGAAATCCGTGACGAAAGGTTTCCCCATCTCGTGCACGGGCAGCAGGCCATAGCGCGTGTTCGACGCGGGCAACTGGCGAATAAGCGCGTAGCTGTCATTTGCCGCGAAGACATTATCGCTACCGCCGTACAGGGAGCTTACCGTAAGGGTCTGGTCATCGGGGGTGCCTATCGTTGCCACAATGCCCTGGGAGCCGTCGGTCAGATTGCGCACCACATCGCCCGCGACCACTCCCAGCGCGGGAAAATCCGCGCCCGCATCCACGAGCGTCGTGGTGCCGCTGCCCGCGGAGGCCACACCAATGGCGCTGCGCACGCGATAACTGTCGCCGGCGGTGAACACGACACCGGAATCCCCGTCCAGTTCCACTTCATTGCCATCAACGGAGATGACCGTGCCGCTGGTGCCGGTGGTGATGTTGTCCACGATGTCTCCGGCCACGACGCCGAAACTTTCCAGGTCCGAGTCGGCATCGAGCGTCGTGCCGCCGCTGCCCGCGCCGGCGACGCCGTCAAACGCGCCCAGATCCAGCGCCACGGCCTCGATGTAATAAATGTCGTTTTTGGAAAACATGTTCGCGGCACCGCCTTCCAGGCCTCCCACTGTCACCGTGGCTGCGGTCACGGACGAAACAGTGCCGAAGGAACCGTCGCTGACGTTCCAGACGCGGTCGCCTGCGGCAACACCGGCGGAGAGGAAATCGGCATTGGCGTCGGTCAGCGTGAGACTGCTCGCCGTGGAACTGGTGTGCCGCCCGGAGAGCCCGTAGCCGCCGAGACTGGCGCCGTGGCGTCCGCCGCGCCTTGGGTCCACATACGGTTCCAGCCATGGGTACGCCCCCCCGCCCACGTCATCGCGCCAGCTCTCCAGCGTCGCGCGCACTTCATTGGCAACCCGGGCCTCCACGGCGGCCATGAGTTCCGCGCGCGTGATGGTGAGAATCCGGTCGTTGAAGCACTGGATCTCGAGCTCGTCGTCATCAAGGCTGCCGTCCGTGCATTGCGGCGGGGAATCCGCTACGGTGCTGGCAGTCACATATTCGCCGTCGCCATTGGTGGCGTTGCCGTCTTCGAGGTACTCGTCCACCACCTGATACCAGGCGTTTGTGGGTGGGTTCGTTTGCGTGATCTCTTCAACTGCCGTACCACGCCCATCCTGCCCGTCAATGGGCGCGCCGGGTGCGATGACGATGGCGACAATTTCCTCGTCCGATCCGTCCACTCTCAGTGACGCGAAGGTCTCGCTGTTCATTACGTGAGCGCTCGACTGATTGTTCTTGTACTCCTGCGCAACTGCATACCACAGCCGCTCACCGGATGAATCAACCAGGTCATCCAGACCAAGATCCCGCGTGGGCAGCCTTCCGATGGTCGTACCGGTTGCTTCGGCGCAGTTGGATTGTCCAACCTGACCATCGTCCTGGAGGTTGTCCGCGTCGTCCGGCCCGGCATCCTGATCCGGGCAAGGCAGGTAGCCGGGTCCGCGAATGAGATCGCCGCTGTAGATCTCGGGATAATTCACCGCGTACTGAATCAGCGCCTCCTTGGCCTGTTTCAGCGCCTTCTGCGTCTGAACGTCCCGGGTCTGCTCTTCTGCCAGTTGATTCAGCTTTCCCAGCAGGGCGTACGACGAACCGACCAGGACGACGAGCAGCAGCGCCAGCAATATGACACCACGCTGCCGGCGGCCGCCGCGCAACCCGCGCGGCGGGCGATGAGTTCGCGCTGACGCAGGCGCAACTGCCATGTCACTCGTCCTCATCCTCTTCGCTGCCCGCGGGCGCGGCTGCGGCGACCGGCCCGGTTTCCTCACCCAGATCGCGAATGCGCGCGCTGGCGGGATCATAGGTCTGCCCCACCTTCATCGGCACCGGCGCCTCCCGATCCGGCAGCCGCACCGCTGCGCGATTCCCGCTGATGCCCGACGTTTCCACCTGCCGATGGGCGGCACCGGCATCGCCCTGGTAAGTGTTGCTGTCATTGACCCAGGCCGTGCTGCGGCCGGCAGCGCGATCCACGACGCCGCGCAGCGTGAGCGGATTACCGGAGACCGGCGGGGCATCCTGCTTCGCGGGCGCGGCCGGAGTCGCGGCCGGCCGGGGCACAACCTCTTCCCTGACCTGGTCCAGTTGCGCGCGTTCTCCGGATGTCGTGAACAATCGCCCCAGATCATCGGCCGCGGACGCCCCTGGCCCCAATGCAGCCAACACAACGATCAACAAGCCCTGGAATCCGGTTTCCGGCGCCGTCATGTCTCCACCTTTATCTCCCTGCCATCGGCCAGCTTGATGGTAAACCAGTTCATATCGCACTGGATGCCGATGTTTGCCTTGTCCCCGCTGACCGTATCCAGCACCTGTCCAAGCCTGTTCATGCGGCACGCATGCACGGAGTAATGCCCCGCCGCGCGCGTATCCAGCAATTGCAGCAGGCGCAGCAGGTCGCCCTCGTGCAACGCCTGGATGTTCAGCGTCATTTCACTGCCATAGAGCTGATAGTTTCCGAGTGACACCGGGAATGAGGGCGCGTACGCCCCCTGGGAACTTATTTCGTAATTGAGCGACGGAATGCGCAGTCGCTCGCCGGCATCGCGCAGCGTTTCGATCCAGTTCAACCGCTCCTCGCGCCCGATGACTCCGCCGCGATAGAGTTCCAGGAACCGGGGGAAGAATTTCTTGATCTGTTTTTCCTCCTCGTCCACCGCCAGGTATTTGCCGCTGATCCCCTGAAACAGCGAATTGTTGCGCGTGAATTCCAGTTGCTTGCTTTTCACCAGCGCATGGCCGCCGCCGGCCAGCAGGCCGCTCGCGACGGCACACAGCACAAAAGAAATCAACGCGCCGCGCAGCACCTGCCAGTCAATGTCCTCACGCCTCATGGCCTACTCCCAACACGATCCTCAGCGAGAACACCGCCTCCGCCTTCGTTGCCGAACTGCTGCCCTGCAGATTGGCGCTGGAACTGATGTCCAGCGGCAATGACAGCACCTGCACTTCGCGCACGTCCGGGGAGGCGCGCAGCGACTCGGCCAGAGCGTCAATGGCGCCGATGGCCTTGCGAAAATCGCCGTCAAAGGGCGCCAGGCGGCCATTGATCTGCGCAATCTGGTAGAAGCGGTAGCTCGGCTGCGGCGCGCCTGGCTCCGCTCCCGGTTGCGGCCGCGACTCCGGTCCGGCCGGGGCATCGCCACCACCCCTGCGGCCCTCCAGTTGCGCATTCGGATTCGTGCTTGCGATCCAGTCCAGGGAATCCAGTTGCACCTGCGGATGCCGCAACAACTGTCCGCCCAGCAGGCGAAGCATCTCGCGCGGCGAGGTCTTGTATTGCCGCAGCGTATCCGCGAGTTCCACGGCGAGCTGGATTTCGCCGGATTCTACCGGGGTATTCGGTAGCCGCTCGCGCGCCATGTCGTAGCGGGCCGAATAGAACTGCGCCTTCCTGACGGCCGCATCGCTGCGCTGCTTCAAATCCATGGCGTCCATGAAGTCCACTCCGCCCCACGCCAGTCCGCCGATCAACAGCGCGGCGCCGGCGGCGAGCAGGCCGTGCCGGACCGATCGCATCGCGGCGTAGCGCCGGTGCGTCCGCGTAGCGTAGACATTCGCGGGCCGCTCGCGCAGCATTTGATGTACCAGCAATTGATCGGCAAACGGCGCGGCGACGCGCCGTGCGGAACCCGACTTCGCAAGCAGCTCATTCAGGTCCATGACGTGGTGCCGCATCAGGCTCGAATCCTTGCGGGCCCCGCGCAGCTCTTCCAGCAGCTCCGCGGTCAGCATGTAATAAACGTCAATGGGGTCGTCGGGCGATACCAGCCGCAGACTGTTCAGGTAGCGCCGGATCTTCTCCATCTCTTCGTGGATGAGCGGGCCGTAAGGCGCGGTGCCGTAGCGGGGCAACTGCACCAGGCGGCTGATGCGGAACTGGCCCTTTTGGATGAACGTCTGGCGCAGGCCGCTGATGCTGTGCAGGCTGATCAGCAGCACGTTATCCCGCGTCTCCGGCAGCAGACCGAGCAACGCGGAGCTGAACAGCGGGACGCTGACGATCCCGGCCACGGGAACCTGGTGCTCATCCAGCAGCCGCAGCCAGGGGTCGAGCAGCGCCGGATTGGTGATGGCACTGATCAATATCCGGTCGTCGCGCCGGCCCTCTTCCTCCCGGCCCTGCATCGTGTAGTTGAAATACGGAGTATCGCGGAACAGCCGCGCCTTCCTGCGCGCAACGATGGCCTCCCGGTCGCCGCCGAAAACGTGCGGAATCGTCTCCGCGCGAAACTCTTCCTCGAATACGTCCGCCAGCACATGCATCGGATGATTCGGAGTCTCGACCAGGTACCGGCCAAAGTGCTCGCGTCCCTGGGTGTTGGCGTCAAACAGAAACGCACTGCCGAGATCCCCCTTGCGCCAGTGATAGACCGCGGCCTTCTGGGCACCCAGAAACAGCGCGCGCCGGGCGCCGAAATCAAATCTTGATCTTGGTGATAAGGTCATAGATGGGTCCCAGCACGGACATCATCACCCAGCCGATGATCACGCCGAGGATCACGGTCATCGTGGGTTCGATCATGGACTGCAGCCGCTCGATGGCTTCCTTCACGTCGCGGGTGTAGAAATACGCGACGTTTTCCAAAGACGTTTCCAGCGCACCGGTGCTCTCTCCGACGCGGATCATCCGCAGGATCAGCGGCGGGAACAGCCCGGTGGACGCAAAGCTGTCGCTCAGGTTCTTGCCGTCGGCGATCTGCTGGCCCACGGCGCGCACGGCATTTTCAATGACCTTGTTGCCGGCGATGTCCTCGCTGGTGCGGATGCAGTCAATGATGGTGATGCCGGAGGCGTACATCATCGCGAAGAATCCCGCCAGCCGGGCCAGGATGATTTTCTGCAGGATGTTGCCGAACACCGGCAGCCTGAGTTTCATTCGATCCACGGCCAGCCGGATGCCGGGATTGACGCGCGCGCCTATCATCACCAGCGCGACAATGACTGCCGGCCCCAGGATCACCGCGTACCAGTAATGCACGAAAATGCCGGATACGAAGATCAGCGCCTTGGTATGCCCGGGCAGTTCCTGTCCCATGGTTTTCACGAACGAAACGAGCTGCGGAACCAGATAGATCATCAGGAAAAACAGCACGCCGATGACCACGGTGCCGACGAACGCCGGGTACATGATCAGTTTCTTGGCCTGGGCGGCCTGCTCATCCTGCCATTTCAAGCTCTCCCCGAGCCGCCGGAATACTTCACCGATGTTTCCGGACTGCTCGCCGGCCCTGATCAGGCTGCAAAGGACATTTTCGAACACGCCGGGGAAATCCTGCATTGCCTGGGACAGTGTCTTGCCGCCGGAAATGGACTCGGTCATCGCCGACATTACTTCGCGCAGGCGCGGATTCTCCGTGCTGTCCCGCAAATCCTGCAGACTGTCCAGGATCGGCACACCGGCGCGCGAGGTCTGCTCCATGTGAAAACAGAACAGGATCAGATCGCGACGCTTTATGCCGCGGCCGGAGGCGGTTTTCCCCCTGGTCCGTATCTCGGTGCAGTTGACCAGATCGAGGCCGAGTTTGCGCAGGCGCATCTCCAGGTCGGCGACGTTTACGGCATCCGACTGCCCGACCTGGACGCGGCCGAATTGATCGATCGCCTTGTACTGGTAGAAATCCATGGCGCGCTATTTCTGCTTCAGGCGTTGCGTGAGATCCACGACCCGCGAGATTTCCTCGAGACTGGTGGAGCCGTCCAGCACGCGCTGCGCGCCGGCATCGGCCAGGGTGCGAAAGCCCTTGGACAGCGCCATGCGCAGGAATTCCCGCGGCGTGCCGCGGCGCGCCAGCAACTCGTCAAGATCCGGATCGAACTTGAGCACTTCCATCACGGCTACCCGCCCCCTGTATCCCTGCTTGTCGCACTTGACGCATCCCCTGGGCCGGTAGATGGTCTGCTGCCGATCGGTGACCTTGAGCCCGAGCAGCGAACGTTCCAGGTCGGAAACCTCATGCGCCTCCTTGCAATGGCTGCACAGCTTGCGCACCAGGCGCTGCGCGATGATGCCGATGATGTTACCGGCCAGGATATCCGGGGCCACGCCGATATCGAGCAGGCGCGGGATGGCGCCGAGGGCGGAATTCGTATGCAGCGTCGAGAACACCTGATGGCCGGTCATCGCGGCGCGCAATGCCATGCTGGCCGTGTCCTCATCGCGGACCTCGCCGACCAGGATGATGTCCGGGTCCTGCCGCATCATGGAGCGGATGCCGCTGGCAAAGTCCAGGCGCGAGGTTTCGCTGACGGAGGTCTGCCGGATCATCGGCGTCGGATACTCAACCGGGTCCTCCAGGGTCATGATGTTGACCGACTCGGTGTTGAGATAGTTCAGGATCGAATACAGCGTCGTGGTCTTGCCGCTGCCGGTGGGCCCGGTTACCAGAATGATGCCCTCGGGACGCGCCACCATCAGTTTTACCTGTGTCTGCTCATCGGGCCGCAGGCCGAGCTCTTCCAGCGTCACGATGCCCTTCTGCCGGTCGAGCACGCGCAGCACGATATTCTCGCCGTGCACGGTCGGCAGCGTGGACACGCGAAAATCCACACGGCGGCCGGACAGCGACAATGAAATGCGCCCGTCCTGCGGCGCGCGCGTCTCGGCGATGTCCAGCCCGGCCATGACCTTCAGGCGCACGGCGATCGCGGCCCAATAGTTCTTGTGCAGGCTGCGGATCTGGCGCAGCACGCCGTCAATGCGATAGCGAAAGCGCAGAAATCCTTCTTCCGGCTCGAAATGGATGTCGGAGGCACTGCTTTTCACCGCGTCCGACAGCAGCGCGTTCACCAGCCGCACCACCGGCTGGCTGTATTCATCGGAATCGGCGTCCAGGCTCTGGTAATCGATCTCGCCGGTCTCTATCTCCTTCAGGATGCCGTCCACGGACAACTCGAAACCGTAGAACTGATCGATGGCCTTCTGGATCTCGGCCTCGCCGGCCAGCAGCGGCATGACATCGAGATTGCCGCCCAGCTGGGCATTGAGCTGATCCAGCACCACGACGTTGAAGGTGTCCGCCATCGCCACGGTCAGCGTGTTTTCCGCGGCGTTTAGCATCAGCGGCAAAATCTTCAGCCGGCGCGCCATATCCTTCGGCACCATGCGTATCGCCTCGCTGTCCGCCACGGTGCGGGCCAGATCCACGCTCTCCTGGCCGATCACCCCGCCGATGACGTCGCGGATGATGGCCTCGGTGGCGAATCCCAGTCGCACCAGGATCTTGCCCAGATGCTCCTTGGTACGGCGTTGCTCGGTGAGCGCGATGTCGATCTGGTCCGGGGTCGTAACGCCGCGATGGACCAGGATCTCGCCCAGCCGCTGGTGTTTCTTGTGCGGGCCGGTCATGTTCAGGGCGTTGCGGCTCCGGACAGGGACTGGATGCGCGCCAGGACGGCGGCAGGATCGAAGCCGGCGGGGCGCTGCTCCCCAAGCCTGAGGGCGGTGTTGTAATAGTCGAGCGCGGCCTGCCGTTGGCCGATTCGATCCAGACTGACGGCGAGGTTCAGCGCATAATCCGGGTTCGAGGAATCGGTCCGGTGCGCCTCGAAAAAGGCCTGCTGCGCCTCGGGCCAGCGCTGCTGGGCGGCATAAATGCCGCCCAGCGTGAAGTACAGGAACGGTTGTTCGGGATTTTCCTGGATCAATGTGTTGACGGCGCTCTCGGCGCCACCTATGTCGGCGCTCTTGTTCAGCCCCACGAGCACGGCCAGCGCAGTCTTGTTGGCCGGATCGAGCCGCAGGACGCGGCCGTGGAACTGCACTGCCGTGCCCGTTTCCCCCTGGCGCAGCGCGATGGCGCCGATGCCGAGCAAGGCGTCGAGATTGTCGGGCGACTCATTCAATACCGCGAAATATACGGCCCGGGCACCGGTCAGATCGCCCGCCTGGTACAGTTCGTAGGCCTCCCGGACCATGCGTTCCTCGTCCCTTGGCCCGGCAGTGCGGCTGATACGTACCAATGATGGCGCGGAAGCAGCCATGGCGGTGGCTGCGATCGGCGCAGGCGGGGTGGGGGCAGCGACCGGTTCGGCCGGGACCGGTCCGGGCGCGGGTTCCGGTCCGGCGGCCGGTGTCGTCGCTTCCACCGCCGCTTTCGGCCCGGGTGACGCGCCGGCGATTTCCGGAGAATCAGCCGTCGCAATCGGGATCTGGGCTGTCCGTTCGACCGTCGCCGCCGTGCCCGGAGGGGTCGGTGGCGCGACGCCTTCCACCGGCACGGCGCCGGGCAACTCCATGGTGCCGCCGGCCGGGAAAGCCGATTCGCCGCGCGGCGCGGGCACGCTCTCTATGCCCCGGGCGACGAGGGGCGAGGGTACATTACGCGCCACCGGAGTCACGGTGAAGTAGACCCAGACCCCGGCCGCAGCCAGCATCAACAACGTAAGACCGCTGAGCACCCATTTGATACCGGAACCCGGGTCTTCCCTGGATCGCCCGGCAACGAACACGGTCTCCGCGGCAACGGGTGTGGGCTGATCCCGGGTGCCGATGTCCCTGGCCATCTGCAGCGCCGAAACGCCGGGCAGCGTCTGATCGTATCCGCCGGCCTCGCCGGATCCGGCCAGGTCACCCCGAACCGTCTCTTCAAACATGCCGGGGATCGCGCGCGGCACAGCATCCGCCTGGACTCCCTGGAAAGTCTTGTCGCCGTCAAAGCCTTCCTCCGCAATCAATTCGCCCGCCAGACCCGACGGGGACGGCGCCGCCGGAATCACTTCGGGCTGGCTCGTGTTCAGCTCCATCGAATACAACCGCTCGCCCGTGACGTTCAATGTCGGCAGGTCACCGGCGAGGGCGGATTCGACCGCCGGCGTCCCGGAGTCCGCTGCTTCGGACGGTGTGGCAAATTCGCCGGATACCGGCGTGAGACTGAGTTCCCGCGGGCCGGACGGCGGAGACTTCGGCCCAGGTGTCGCTGGACGCTGGTCCGTGGAGTCGGCATCCGCCGTCGGCGGCGCGGATTCCTCCAGCTTGCGCGCGGCATCGCGCTTTTCCTGTTCCGCCTTCTTCAGGGCGTCCATCAACAGGCTCACGACTGATTACCTCGTCACGGGGGGTGAAACGACGCCTCGTTGTTCCTGCAAGAATTTCTGGTAGGGCTTCAGGTCGGCTTCCAGGCTTGGATTACGCACCACCAGCGGCCGCAGAAAGATGACCAGCTCGGTCTTGCGCGACTGGCGCGTGCGACTCTTGAACAGTTCGCCCAGCCCCTGGATCCTTGAGACTCCCGGTGTGCCCGCGTCATCCGCCTGGTCGTTGTTCTCCATCAACCCGCCCAGCACCGCGATCTGGCCGCTGTTCAGGCGCAGCACCGATTCCATTTCGCGCGCACGCAGTTCCGGCACGCCGGGATTCGGGATCTGCACCGGGGGCGAGCCGCCCTGCTGCAACTGCGCCTGCAGAATGGCGACGCCCGGATCCGGCACGAAGCGCAACACCCTGGAAATCGCAGGCCGGATGTTCAGAATGATCGAATCGTTGGAATTGATCTGCGGGGTCACGCTCATTGTGACGCCCACAGAAACGGTTTTTGCCTGCGAGTCCACGGATGTGACGGTGTTTGTCTGGGACTGCGATACGTCGGAATCCAGCTCGTAGTAGACGATATCGTCGGCCACCTTGAGCGTAGCGGTCTGATTGTTGAGTGTCATGATCTGGGGCGTGGACAGGATCCTGACGTCCCCGAATTCCTCCAGCAGGCGCACCTGTGCATCTATGACATTGCTGCTCTGCTTCGCCGGATCCTCCGTGTAGTCCAGCACCAGGCTGGAAAACTCCCCCAGGATACCGACACCGGGCAACAACGCCGACGCCAGATTGAAGGTCGCATCGCCTACGTCCACCAGTACGCTCCAGTCGATCCCGGCCTGGAACTTGGTGCTCAACGTCACCTCGGCAATAGTTGCCTGGATCATGACCTGACGCTGCGCGCTCTCCACGGCGCTGTCCACAAGCTGCTGAATCTGTGTGTGCTGCGCCGCGGTCGCGCGAACGGTAATCAGCCCGGTTTCCGGATACGCAACCAGCGATGAACTGTTCCCGGCGCCGCCGGGTTCGCCGCCACCGGCGGCATCACTGATAAGCGCCTGCACGGAGCTGACCAGGGTGTCCCAGAATCTGTTTTTTGACTCGACCGATATGTTTGTCGCGCCGGTGCTGGAACCCGCGCCGCCGCCCGCTCCGCCTCCGCCGCCCGTATCCCCACCACCCACGGCAGTCTGCAGTTTGATCTGCGCGTCCATCTCCCGGGTCATGCCGAGGAAATTCACCCGGTAGGTACGGAAGAACGGCTCGTCCGGCATGATGAACAGGTTGTCGTTCTGCATTTCGTAACGGATGCCGACCTGGCGTGCGATGCGATCCAGCAATTGCGTCAAGGTCTGATCCACTGCATTCAGCGTGACCACGCCGTCAATGCGCGGGTCCACATCCACATTGACCTTGGCGTCGCGGGCCAGCGCGAACAGGATCTCCTTAACCGGAACCTCGTTCACGACGACCGTGTACTTCTCCTGTGGTTCAGCGACGGCAGGCTCGGGCAGTTCCGGCGCCGCCTGTTCCACCAGTGGCGGGATACCTTCCTGACCTGCCGCCTCGGCGCCTTCCTGCTTGATGTGACCTGACGAGGTCTCATAAGGCTCCGGCACCAACTCTGCGCAGCCGAAAATCAACATGGCCATTCCCAGTGTCAGAGCAATGCGCATGGCAATAACGTCCTATGGATTGAGGGCTTCCGGCCTTCCCGCGGGTCCGGAAAGAAAATTATATACCTAATACAAGTCATTCAGAGTTATAGACTTTCCGGATCTGATAGCGGCCGGTAAATTATTCCCCAGCAATGCTCACAGGGGGGATCCGCCGCGCCGGCCGGTGTCGCCGGCACCTCTTCGGGCGGTCTCCGGCTGATATCCTGCCGCAACTGGGCCGATTCCGCGGTGTTCAACGGTGAATTGCCTTCATCCCGCCACAGCATTACCGGCGCTTGATCCGGCCCGTTCTCCGGCACCTCTGCCTGCGGTGAAATACTGGCAGCGGGCACATCCGCCGCCGTTTCACGCAACTGATATTCCAGCCGCAGACCCGGGTGCGTAAGCGTGGATCCGGCCGGTTCGGCAGAATCGGCCAACGCTTCCGGCGCCGACATGGCATCAGTCTGGCTGACCTGCTGGAGCTGCCGCTCGGCGACCGCAGGCATGGGTTCCGCAGCCTCCGAAACCGGTCCGCGACCGGTGATCGGCGCCGCTTCCTCCGCTGCCGGGTTGAGCGAGGCTTCCGGGGTCGCCGCCGCACCGGACTGCTTGACCGGTTGCTGCTGCTCCTCCGGCGCAGCCATGGATCCGGCGCGTCCCGTCTCAGGGGCCTGGCCGGTGTCGGGCGCGTGTATTTCCGGCACCGCGTCATTCCGGTCGGGCGCGGCGGGGGTCGCGGCCGGCGGGGTTCCGGGCGCCACGTCCACTCCGACGTTGCCGGCAGAGTCCGGCACCGGTACCGGCGCCGGATTGGTGCCGTTCCACCAGAGGAATACCGCCACGACGGCAACCGCGGCGCTACCGGTTGCAACCATCGGCCACCATCTGCGCCCGCTCGCAGCCGGGAATTCGCTGTCCTTGACGGCCCGGGCCACATGCGCCTTGCTCACCTGAATGTTGCTGTCCGCATAGGCGGCCAGCAGGGATTTGTCCGCAAGGATGTTGATGCGGCGCACCAGGCCCCGTGAATGGTGGGCGATTACCTGCACCGCGCCGATGCTGAACAGTTCCGCGGCCCGGCAGCCACAGGCGCGCAGTCTGGAATTCAGGTAATCACGGATGTCGCTGGGCTGGAACGGCGGCAACTGGAAGCTGTAGGTGATGCGTTCCTTCAACTGCCGGATCTCCGGCTGGGACAGTTTTTCATCCAGTTCCGGCTGCCCGAACAACACGATCTGCAATAACTTGTTCTGGCGGGTTTCCAGATTGCTGAGCAGCCTGATCTCCTCCAGCGTCTCGATGGGCATGCCCTGGGCCTCTTCCACGAACACGACCACCTGCCGGTTTTCGGCATGTCGCTGCAACAGGAACTCCTGCAGGGCATGCATGACTTCGATTCGCGGCGTGCCGGCGGAGAACGGCAGCTTCAATTCAAACGCGATGGCATGCAGGATGTTCTCCGGCGCCAGACTCGGATTGGCGAGGTACACGATCTCGACACGATCCGGCAATTCCTGTTCCAGCATGCGGCACAACATGGTTTTGCCGCTGCCCACTTCGCCCACGACCTTGACGATGCCTTCGCCGTTGCCGACGGCGTAGATCAATGCCTCGAGGATCGCCCCGCGATTCGCCCCCGGGTAGAACAGCGCCGTGTCGGGCGTAATGCGAAACGGCAACTGCTTCAGTCCGAAGTAATCGAGATACATGGGCTCACTCCGAATACGGTATCCCGAGGCGCTGCAACCGGCTGTAGAGCGTGGTGCGGTTGATATCGAGCATGCGCGCGGCCCTGCTCAGATTGCCGCCGGCGGACTCCAGCGCGGCGACAATGTACCGGCGCTCCAGCTCCTGGAGACGCTGCTCCAGGTTAAAGCCGTCACGCAGAACCTCGGCCTGGATCGCCTCTGAAATCTGACCCGCGGACTCGCCGGTCGCGTCCGCCGGTGGTTCCACTTCCTGGGCCAACTGGTCAATCGAAACCCTCCCTCCGGGATATTTTGCGCCCAGGCGGATGACGATGTTGCGCAGTTCCCGGACATTGCCGGGAAACCGGTAGCGACCGATGAACGCCGCCGCCTCCGGCGCGAGCTGAAACGCGGCGCCGCCCGCGCAATACACCCCGCGGAAATGTTCCAGCAGTTTCAGCACATCCGCACCGCGCTCGCGCAATGGCGGAACGCCGATGCTGAGTACTCCGAGCCGGTGGTACAGATCCGCGCGGAACGCGCCGCGCGCCACTTCGGCGCGCAGGTCCCGGTTGGTGGCGGCGATGATCCGCGCCCTTGACGTGCGCGCCTGGGTCTCGCCGAGCCGGTGATATTCACCGTTTTCCAGCACCCGCAGCAGCTTCGCCTGCAACTCCGGCGGCATGTCGCCGATCTCGTCGAGAAACAGACTCCCGTCTCCGGAGTCCTCGAAAAACCCTGCCCGGGCCTGTTGCGCGCCGGTGTATGCGCCCTTTGCATAGCCGAATAACTGCGCTTCCAGCAGCTCATTTGGAATGGCAGCGCAATTCACCGTCAGGAACGGCTCCGCCTGACGGCGGCTCAGCCGGTGCAGATACTTCGCCACCAGTTCCTTGCCGCTGCCGGATTCACCCTGCACCAGCACCGGGAAAGGCGTATCGGCGAACTGCCGGATCAGCGCGCGCAGGGTTTCCGCGGCGCTGCTGTCGCCAATGAACCCGACTTCTCCCTGATCTTCGTCCGCCTCGGCCTGCTCAGCCGCCAGCATCATCAACTGGTGCGCAAGACGCGTGCGCAACAGCGGTACGTCGCAGGGTTTGGGTATGAAATCCACGGCTCCCAGTGTCAGCGCATGACGAATGTTCACGGCGTCGCTTTGGCCGGACAGCACGAGGATCTTCATGTCCGGGCGGACATGCAGGAGATCGCTGATAAGTCCGTATCCTTCCTGCGGCTGGTGGGGGCGCGGCGGAAGCCCCAGGTCCACCAGCGCCAGCGGTGGCGGCGCATCCATGCGGCGCAGCGCGCCGAGCGCTTGCGGCCGGCTGTGGGCGGTAATAACGTCATACTCCCCTTCAAGCGCGAGCGCCAGGGATTCAAGGATCATCGGATCGTCGTCCACAAACAGTACCGCGGGACGCGCCTGCGCCTCCGGGACTGGCCTGGTCGCTTGTCTAGCCATCGAATATACCCGCGGGAAACCGGAACAAGCGACGATACGCCCAGCAATTGGCCGCCACAAGGCCGGCGGAACCTCAGCGCCGGGGTAATTTCAGGCTGTTCCAGATCTTCCGGGCGGCCTCGTACCGGTTCATCGTGTATATGTGCAGGCCCGGCGCGCCTCCGGCCAGCAGGCGTTCGCATAACGACGTAGTCACGTCCACGCCGAAAGCGCGGATGGATTCTCTGTCGTCGCCAAACTCCTGCAGGCGCTTCAATATCCAGCGCGGGATCTCGGCCCCGCACGCGTCCGAGAACCGGACCAGCTGCGTACTGTTGGTGATGGGCATCACCCCCGGCACGATCGGAATGTGAATCCCCAGGCGGGCGCTGCTGTCCAGGAAGCGGAAATACGCGTCCGGATTGTAGAAATATTGAGTCAGCGCGCTGTCGGCCCCGGCATCAACCTTGCGCTTGAAGTTCGCGAGATCGGCGGAAGCGCTCTGCGCCTGCGGATGAAACTCCGGGTAGCACGCCACCTCAACGTGAAACCAGTCGCCGGTCTCGCGTCGAATCAACTGCACCAGCTCGCTGGCGTGCTGCAGTTCGCCGCGCCCAAGACTTCCTGAAGGCAGGTCGCCGCGCAGCGCGACCGTGTGGCGCACGCGGTTGGTGCGATAGGTCTCCAGCACCGCCTTGAGATCCCCGACGCCCGAACCAATGCAGGAAATGTGCGGGACGCCTTCGATTCCGGTCTCGCGCCGGATCTCCAGCGCCGTTTCCAGCGTCTTGTCGCGCGTGCTGCCGCCGGCGCCGTAGGTCACGGAAAAAAAATCCGGTTTCAGGGTTGCCAATTCCCGCCAGGTGCGGCGCAGCAGATCCCCGGCCTCAGGCGTGCGCGGCGGGAAAAACTCAAAGCTGTAAGTGTTCACTGGCATTGACGTTGGCTCCTGGAACTGTGGCGGAACCGGCAGTAAAAAGTACAAAGTGAAAAGTGTAAAGTAGGGCGCATTTCACTCGATGAGCCATGCGGAACATGCTTTTCCTTCCAACTTTGCACTTTTGACTTTTCACTCGTAGTCTGTGGCTGCTGCGACGCATGGATAATCGGCATGGCCCTGACCACCGCTCCGCCACCCGCCCTCGACCTGCCGGCACCGGACTTCACGCTTCCCGGTACGGACGGGCGCCCGTGGTCGTTGCAACAGGGACGCGGCGCACGCGGCACACTGGTCATGTTCATCTGCAATCATTGCCCGTATGTACAGGCCATCCAGGAGTACCTGGTCCGCGATACTTCGGATCTGCTGACGCTGGGGGTCCACAGCATGGCAATCATGCCGAACGACACGCGCGCGTATCCGGAGGACGATCTGGATCACATGCGCGCCGTGGCGGCGCGCTGGCGCTATCCGTTCCCATATCTGATTGATGAGACACAGGCGGTGGCGCGCGCCTATGGGGCGGTCTGCACACCGGACTTCTTCGGGTATGACGCGGACCTGAAACTCAAGTATCGCGGCCGGCTCAATGCCGTTTCGCCGAGCCGGCCCGCCGCCGCAGGCATGCAGCGGGAACTGTTCGACGCCATGCGGCTGATCGCGGAAACGGGACAGGCGCCGCAGCAGCAGACGCCGAGCATGGGATGCTCGATCAAGTGGCGGTGATGCAGCTACAAGCAACAAGCTACAAGCAACAAGTTAAACAAAGCTGTCGTTTCGACAACCCAGGGGCGTGTAGCTGCTTTTCGCTTTTCCTTGTGGCTTGTCGCTAGTAGCTTGTAGCTGCTTTTCACTTGTAGCTTGTCGCTTGTAGCTGCAAAATACGCGCCCTTTTCTCCCTCCAGGATTGTTGAATTTCATGCTGTCCCGACGTGAACTCGCCAATGCCGTGCGCGCCCTGTCCATGGACGCGGTGCAGCAGGCCAATTCCGGTCATCCGGGCGCGCCGATGGGGATGGCCGATCTTGCCGAGGTGCTGTGGAATGATTTTCTGCGCCACAACCCGGCGGATCCGCGCTGGCCGGATCGGGATCGCTTTGTGCTCTCCAACGGGCACGGTTCCATGCTGCTCTATTCGCTGCTGCACCTTTCCGGTTACGACCTGCCGATGGACGAGTTGCGCCGCTTCCGCCAGTTGCATTCGCGCACCCCGGGTCACCCGGAGTTCGGCCACACGCCCGGCGTCGAGTCGACGACCGGGCCGTTGGGGCAGGGATTTGCGAATGCCGTCGGCATGGCCATAGCCGAGCGCGTATTGGCCGCCGAGTTCAACCGGCCTGGGCACGAGATCGTGAATCATCACACCTATGTGGCCGTCGGCGACGGCTGCCTGATGGAAGGCATCTCGCACGAGGCGGCATCCCTGGCGGGGACGCTGGGCCTCGGCAAGCTGATTGCCATTTTCGACAGCAACCGCGTCTCGATTGACGGCAGTGTGGACGGCTGGTTCACGGAGGACGTGGTTGCGCGCTTCAAGGCCTACGGCTGGCGCGTCATCGCCGGTGTGGATGGTCACGATTCCGGGCAGGTCAAAAAGGCGCTGCGCAAGGCGCGCCGGAGCAATGGGCAACCGGCGATCATCATGTGCCGGACAGTCATCGGCTGGGGGGCGCCGAACAAGCAGGGCAATGCCGAGTGCCACGGCGCGCCGTTGGGTGCGGACGAAGTCGCTAAGGCGCGCGAGCATCTGCGCTGGCCGCACCCGCCGTTCCATATTCCGTCGGAGTACTACCAGGCCTGGGATGCCCGCCGGCGGGGCGCCCGCGCCGAGGCCAGATGGCGCCGGGGGTTCAAGGCATATGCCGCGGCATTCCCGGAACTTGCCGCCGAGTTTGAGCGCCGCATGGCGGGGAGGCTGCCGGACAATTGGGAGGCAGCGTGTCGCGCGTTTGTGGCCGCCACGGCGGCAAAGGGCGAGACCATTGCCACGCGCAAGGCCTCCCAGAACGCGTTGAACGCCTATGGCCCGCTGCTGCCGGAACTCATCGGCGGCTCCGCCGACCTGACCGGATCGAACCTGACCCTGTGGTCCGGTTCCAGGCCCCTGTCGGCCGGGGAACCGGGCAACTATATATATTATGGTGTGCGCGAATTCGGCATGGCGGCAATCAACAGCGGCATTGCGCTGCACGGCGGGCTGCTCCCGTACGGCGGCACGTTTCTGATTTTTTCGGACTATGCCCGCAACGCGCTGCGCATGGCCGCGCTGATGGGTCAGCGCAGCATCTTCGTGCTGACCCACGACTCCATCGGCCTCGGCGAGGACGGGCCCACGCATCAGGCGGTGGAGCAGGCGGCGACATTGCGATTGATCCCGAACATGTCCGTGTGGCGCCCCTGTGATACGGTCGAAACGGCCGTGGCCTGGAAGGCGGGCATCGAGCGGCATTCGGGCCCGACCTGCCTGCTGCTCTCGCGCCAGAACGCCAGGCCCATGGCGCGTTCGCCCGGGCAGATCGACGCCATCGGCCGGGGCGGGTACGTGCTCGTGGACGGCGGCCCGGCACCGGATGCAGTCATCATTGCCACCGGATCCGAAGTGGCGCTGGCCGTGGATGCCACTGCCGAGTTGTTGCGCCTCGGGCGCCGCGTGCAAGTGGTGTCCATGCCGTGCACCGACACATTCGACGCGCAGCCGGCGGCCTACCGGGATCAGGTACTGCCGCCTTCGTGCCGCAGGCGCGTGGCCGTGGAGGCGGGCATGCCGGATTACTGGTACAAGTATGTCGGCCTCGACGGCCGTATTCTCGGCGTGCCGACCTTCGGCGCATCCGCGCCCGGGCCGGATATGTTCCGGCATTTCGGCCTGACGGCGGGCGGCGTCGTCGAGTGCGTGAATTCGCTGTTTCATTGATAGGAGTCGGACATGGCAATCAAGGTGGGCATCAACGGTTATGGCCGCATCGGCCGGAATATTCTGCGCGCCGCATACGAATGCGATCGCACCGGCGATGTCCGTATCGTCGCCCTGAACGATCTCGGCGATGCAAATACCAATGCGCACCTGACCCGCTATGACAGTGCCCACGGCCGTTTCCCCGGCGAAGTGTCCGTGGATGGCGATTCGATGGTCGTAAATGGCGATCGCATTCGCGTGCTCGCGGAACGCGACCCCGCCAGGCTGCCGTGGGGCGCGCTGGGCGTGGACGTCGTGCTCGAATGCACCGGCCTGTTTACTTCGAAGGACAAGGCCCGCGTGCACCTGAAGGGCGGCGCGAAAAAGGTCATCATCTCGGCGCCGGGCGGCAAAGACGTTGATGCGACCATCGTTTACGGTGTCAACCAGCAAACGCTGCGCGCCTCCCACACCGTCATTTCCAACGCCTCCTGCACGACCAACTGCCTGGCGCCCCTCGTCAAGGTGCTGCACGATGGCATCGGCATCCTCAGCGGCATCATGACCACGGTGCATTCCTACACCAATGACCAGGTGCTGACCGACGTGTATCACTCGGATCTCCGGCGCGCCCGGTCGGCGACCATGTCCATGATCCCGACCAAGACCGGCGCGGCCGCGGCCGTGGGTCTGGTGTTGCCGGAGCTGGACGGCAGACTGGACGGCTACGCGGTGCGCGTGCCGACCATCAATGTCTCAATGGTGGACCTGACGGTCCAGACCGCCCGCGACACCACGCACGAGGAGATCAGCAAATTGATGCGCGCCGCCGCCGACGGAAGTCTGCGCGGCATTCTCGCCTACAACGACGCGCCGCTGGTCTCCATTGACTTCAACCATGATCCCGCGTCATCCACCTACGACGCCTCGCTGACTCGCGTCATCCAGGGCCGGCTGGCGAAGGTGATTGCCTGGTACGACAACGAGTGGGGCTTCTCGAACCGCATGCTGGACACAACGCTCGCGCTGATGGCGGCGAAATAACGTGCTGAAGAACGACGCCGGTATCGTTTTTCCATTCGCGCTGTGAAAATGGTGCCGTGAACCGACTCCCGTTTCTCACCCTGAACGACGTCAGCGTGCGCAGCAAGCGCGTGCTGGTGCGCGCCGATTTCAACGTGCCGCTTGACGGCGGGCGCGTCGCCGACGACACGAGGATCCGTGCCGGCCTGCCCGTCGTCCGCGAACTGCTTGCGGCCGGCGCCTCCGTGATGCTGATGTCGCATCTTGGGCGGCCGAAGGAAGGCGTGTTCGACGAGAAATACAGCCTGAAGCCCGTGGCCGAACACCTTGGAAAACTCCTGAACCGGAACGTGCCGCTGGTGCGCGACTGGCTCGGCAGGCGTCTTGGCGTGGAGCCGGGGACCGTGGTGCTGCTGGAGAACGTCCGGTTCGAGCTCGGCGAGCTGGCGGACGACGACGATCTGGCCCGGCGCATGTCGCGGCTGTGCGATGTCTACGTCAACGACGCCTTCGCCACCGCCCATCGCGCCCAGGCCTCCACCCACGGCGTCGCCAAGTATGCGCCGTTGGCATGCGCGGGACCGCTGCTGGCGGCGGAAGTGACGGCGTTATCGAAGGCGCTGGCTGATCCTGCCCGGCCCATGCTCGCCGTTGTGGGTGGCGCCAAGGTTTCCACAAAGCTCACGATTCTCGAACGGCTGCTGGAGAAGGTGGATTCGCTGATCGTCGGCGGCGGCATCGCCAATACCTTCCTCGGCGCCGTCGGCCTGCCGGTGGGAAAGTCCCTGCTGGAGCCGGATCTGGTGCCGGCGGCGCGGCGCATGCTGGAGCAGGCGGAACGTTGCGGCCGCCGCATTCTGCTTCCCGACGACGTGGTCTGCGCGACGGAGTTTTCCGAAATGGCGCCGGCGGTATTGAAACGATCCGCTGACGTCGGCGCCGGCGACATGATCATGGACGTGGGCCCGGAAAGCGCGCAGCGCTTCGCCGCGGCCGCGGCCGCGGCCGCCACCATCGTCTGGAACGGCCCGCTGGGCGTTTTCGAGTGGCAGCAGTTCGGGCACGGCACGCGCGTGCTGGCTGAGGCCATTGCCGCAAGCCCTGCGTTCTCCCTCGCCGGCGGCGGCGACACGCTCGCGGCGATCGCCCGATTCGGCATTGGCGCCAGGATCTCCTATATCTCCACCGGCGGCGGTGCGTTTCTGGAATTTCTTGAGGGCCGGAAATTGCCGGCGATTGCGATCCTGGAAGAGGCGGCGCGCGCTGTGGCCGCCGCCGAGCGCGAGTATTGAGCGGTACCCGGATGCGTCGCACGAAGATAATAGCCACACTGGGACCGTCCACCGACCAGCCGGGCATGCTGGAGCGGCTGGTGAACTGCGGCGTGGATCTGTTCCGCATCAACTATTCCCATCAGTCCCATGCCGATCACGAACGTCGCTTCCAGGCCGCTCGCAGTCTCAAGGGGATGGGCGCCGAAATCGGCATCATCGCCGACCTGCAGGGGCCCAAGATCCGCCTGGAACGATTTCTGACGGACAAGGTGTATCTCGAGGACAATTCCAGTTTCACCCTCGATACGAGCCTCGACAAGAACGCCGGCGATCGGAGTCACGTGGGGGTCACGTACAAGAACCTGACCCGCGAGGTGAGCGCCGGAGATCGGCTGCTTGTGGATGACGGCCGCATCGTGCTGGAAGTGAAGGATATCGAAGGCAATGAAGTGCATTGCCGGGTGGTAATGGGCGGCGAGCTGTCCGGCAAGAAGGGCATCAATCTCCAGGGCGGGGGTCTGGCCGCCGGGGCATTGACGCGGAAGGATCAGAACGACCTCGCCCATGCCGTGGCCCACGGCGCGGATTATCTCGCGGTGTCCTTCGTTCGCAGCGTGGATGACATTCGCGAGGCGCGGCGGCTGCTGAGCGCCGCCGGCAGCAGCGCCGGGATAATCGCCAAGCTGGAACGTGCCGAGGCGCTGAAGAACGCCGAAGCCATAGTCGAGGCCTCCGACGCCATCATGATTGCCCGCGGCGACCTTGGCGTGGAGATTGGGGACGCGGCGTTGCCGCCGGTGCAGAAGCGCCTGATCAAGATGGCGCGCGACATGGACCGGGCCGTGATTACCGCCACGCAGATGATGGAGTCCATGATTGACCATCAGATCCCGTTGCGCGCCGAGATATTCGACGTCGCCAACGCGGTGTTCGACGGCACCGACGCCCTAATGCTGTCCGGGGAAACCAGCGTCGGGAAGTACCCGGACAAGGTCGTGCAAACCATGGCGCGCGTCTGCGAGGAGACCGAAAAGCAGCGCGTAACGCGTGTGTCCGATCACCGCATAAACCAGCGCTTCGAGCGCATAGACGAGGCTATCGCCATGTCGGCCATGTACGCCGCGAATCACGTCGGCGCCAAGGCGATCGCGGCCCTGACCGAGACCGGCTCGACGACATTATGGATGTCACGCATCAGTTCCGGCATCCCGGTGTTTGCCTTCACGCGCCACATGGATACCATGCGCCGCGTGCATCTGTACCGCGGCGTTTATCCAATCCACTTCGACATCACGCACACCGATCCGCTGCAGGCCAACGCGCAAATCGTTGACGAGCTGATGCGACGCAAAATAGTCCATCCGAACGACTACGTCATCATCACCAAGGGCGACTTGAGCGGGCATCGCGGCGGGACCAACAACATGAAGATCGTTCAGGCCGGACAGGATACCGGATCGACCGCCTGACCGGCTGCGGATCCGGACGAGATGAGGAGCAGATCATGACCGATTACACGGGGCAGCTTGAGAAGACCGCGCGCGCCATGGTGGCGCACGGCAAGGGCATTCTCGCCATAGATGAAAGCCAGGGGACAATCAAAAAACGCTTTGACGGCATCGGCGTCGAATCCACCGAACCGAACCGGCGCGCCTACCGTGACCTGCTCATCACCGCGCCCGGCGGTGCCGAGTTCATCAGCGGCATGATCCTGTTCGACGAGACCCTGCGCCAGTCCACGGCTGCCGGCGTGCCGTTCCCGAAGGCGTTGAAGGACCAGGGCATAATGCCCGGCATCAAGGTGGACAAGGGCACGAAAGAGCTCCCCGCCCATCCCGGCGAACTGGTCACCGAGGGGCTGGACGGATTGCGCGAGCGATTGATCGAGTACCGCAACATGGGCGCGGTGTTCGCCAAGTGGCGCGCCGTGATCACCATCGGCCCCGGTATACCCAGCGACGCGTGCATCGAGGCCAATGCCCATGTGCTGGCCCGCTACGCCGGGCTGTGCCAGGAACAAGGTCTGGTGCCCATAGTGGAGCCGGAAACGTTGATGGACGGCGACAACACGGCGGAGACCTGCTTCGCGATCACAGAACGCACGCTGCATGCGCTGTTCGGGCAACTGGTGCGCCAGCGTGTCACGCTTGAGCACACCATCCTCAAGGTGAACATGGCCGTCGGCGGCAAGAAGTGCCCGCAGCAGGCCAGTGTGCAGCAGGTCGCCGACCTCACCGTGCGCTGCCTGCTGCGTGCGGTGCCCGCGGCCGTACCGGGCATTGTCTTCCTGTCCGGCGGCCAGAGCGCGCTGCTTGCCACGATGCACCTCAACGCGATGAACGTCACCTACCCGAAGCTGCCGTGGCCGCTGAGCTTCTCCTATGGCCGCGCGCTGCAGGAACCGTGCCTCAAGGCCTGGGCCGGGAAACCGCAGAATGTCCCCGCCGCGCAGAAGGCGCTGCGGCACCGGGAGCGTTGCAACAGCCTGGCGTGCCTCGGACAGTACACCGAGGCGGTCGAGAAACAGGCGGCGTGATCGCAAGTAGTGGAAAGTTGAAAGAAAAATCTGCGTCAAGGCGCTCGTTGCTGACCGGGGCGCTATTCATTCCCAGTTTCTACTTTTCACTTTCCACTTTTTACTATGTCCGCGGGGGATTGAACAGCCGCACGCCGCGCCGGAGAAACACTTGGATCAGCGCCAGCCCGGCGATGAATCCGCCGATGTGGGCGAACCAGGCCACGCCGGGACCGTCGCCGGCGGAGAGGGAACTCAGGATCTGCACCAGGAACCAGATACCGAGCACGGCCGCTGCCGGCAGCCGCATCGTGTGCAGGATGAATCCCAGCGGGATCGCCACGAGTACCCTGGCGCGCGGATAAAGCAGCAGATAGGCGCCGAGCACGCCGGAAATGGCGCCGCTGGCGCCGATCATCGGGATCTCCGAACCGGGGTTCTGCAACACCTGGCCGAACACCGCCGCTGTCCCGCACAGGACGTAGAAGATCACAAAACGGACATGGCCCATGGCATCCTCGACGTTGTTGCCGAAGATCCACAGGTACAGCATGTTGCCGGCCAGGTGCATGAACCCGCCGTGCAGGAACATTGATGTCAACGGGGTCAGGGCTGCGGGTATCAGCACGAGTTCCGGCGGCAGCTCGGCGCGCTGCAGCAGCACCGCCGGAATGACCCCCAGTGCGAATACCGCCACTTCGTTGCCACGGCTGCCCAGGCTCATCTGCCAGCCGAACACCAGCACGCAGGCGCCGATGAACGCCAGCGTGACGACCGGCGTGATTTCCGTGGGATTGTCGTCGTGCAGCGGAATCATCGGATCAGCCGCTCCAGGGCCTCCCGATATTTTGCGGCCGTGCTGGCGATCACCTCGGGCGGCAACCGCGGGCCCGGCGCCAGCTTGTTCCAGTCCAGCGTTTCCAGGTAATCGCGCACGTACTGCTTGTCGAAACTGGGCGGGCTGACGCCCGCGTGGTAGCTCGCCGCCGGCCAGAAGCGCGAGGAGTCCGGTGTCAACGCCTCGTCGATCAGGAACAGACGCCCGTTGCCGTCCGTGCCGAATTCGAACTTGGTATCGGCAATGATGATACCCCGGCCGCGCGCGTAAGCAGCGGCGGCGCCGTAGAGCCTCAGCGTCACATCGCGGACCTGCGCCGCGCGGACGGGGCCAAGCAACCGCTGCACGTCCTCGAAGGTGATGTTTTCGTCGTGGATCCCCTGCGCCGCTTTGGTGGACGGCGTGAATATCGGCTCCGGAAGCTGCGCGGCCTGCAACAGCCCTGGCGGCAGTGGGATGCCGCACACCGAGCCGGTTCGCTGGTAGTCCTTCCAGCCCGAGCCGATGAGATAGCCGCGCACCACGGCTTCCACCGGCAGCGCGTGCAGTCTGCGCACGATGATGCTGCGCCCTTCCAGCGGTGCGCGCTCGTCTGGATCCGGGATCACCTGCGCCAGACTCTCCCCGCTCAGATGATTCGGCACGATGTCCTGCATGCGCGCAAACCAGAAATTCGACAGCGCGGTCAATACCGCACCCTTCCCGGGAATCGGGTCGGGCAGGACGACATCGAATGCGGACAGCCGATCGGTGGTGACGATGAGCATGCGGTCATCGCCCACCGCATAGATGTCGCGAACCTTGCCCCGGTGCAGCAGCGGCAGGCTGGGTAATTCGGACTGGTACATCGGTTTGAGATTTTTCATCGGGTTCGTCCAGCGCTCTGTTCCGCCGTTTGGCCGGCTGAAAGCCGGCCCCACAGGAATTCCATGTGGGGCCGGGTTTACCCGGCCGTTCAGTGTCAGCGCCCGCCCGTCTTCGCCCAGGAATCCTTGAGCGTCGCCGTGCGGTTGAACACCGGCGCACCCGGCCGGCTGTCGGCCGCGTCCGCACAGAAATAACCCAATCGTTCGAACTGGTAGCGCGACCCCGCGGCAGCCGCGCGCAGCGCGGGTTCCAGTTTGCACCCGGTGAACACCTTCGCCGACTCCGGATTCAGGTGTCCGAGCCAGTCACCGCCGGCGGCATCCGGGTCCGGCACGCGGAAAAGCCGATCATAGAGCCGTACCTCTGCGTCCAGGGCGGCGGGGGCCGCCACCCAGTGCAACGTGCCTTTCACCTTGCGCCCGTCGGGTGCATCGCCGCCGCGCGTGGCCGGGTCATAGGCGCAGCGCAGTTCCGTGATCGCGCCGCTGGCGGGGTCCTTCACGACACCGATGCACTTGATGAAATACGCGTAGCGCAACCGCACCTCCCGTCCCGGAACAAGTCGGTGAAATCCTTTCGGCGGATCTTCCATGAAATCCTCGCGCTCGATGAAGATCTCGCGCGCAAACGGCACCGCGCGCGAACCCAGTTCCGGTCGCTGCGGGTGATTGGCTGCCGGGAGCTGCTCCAGCTGGCCCGCCGGATAGTTCTCGATGACGACCTTCACCGGATCGAGCACCGCCATGACCCGCGGTGCCACATGACCCAGGTGTTCGCGCACGCTGTTCTCCAGCACCGCGAAATCAATGCACGTGTCGTTCTTGGTCACACCGATGCGTTCGCAGAAGTCCCGGATCGCTTCCGGCGTGTAGCCGCGGCGCCGGATCCCCGCCAGCGTCGGCATGCGCGGATCATCCCAGCCCGTAACGTGTCCGCCCTCCACCAGCGCGATCAGGCGCCGCTTGCTGAGCACCGTGTAATCCAGGTTCAGGCGCGCGAACTCGTACTGGCGCGGCCGCGACGGCGTCGTCAGGTTGTCGAGGAACCAGTCGTACAGCGGCCGGTGATCCTCGAACTCCAGCGTGCAGATGGAATGGGTGATGTGCTCGATGGCGTCCGACAGTCCGTGGGTAAAATCGTACATGGGGTAGATACACCATTTGTCACCGGTGCGATGGTGCGTGGCGCGGCGGATGCGGTAGATCACCGGGTCGCGCAGGTTGACATTGGGCGCGGCCATGTCGATCCGTGCGCGCAGCACGTGCGCACCGTCGGGAAATTCACCGGCGCGCATCCGGGCAAACAGATCCAGGTTTTCCTCCACCGAACGGTTGCGGTGCGGGCTTTCCTTTCCGGGTTCGGTGAGCGAGCCACGCAGTGTCCGGATTTCCTCCGCGTTCAGGCTGTCCACATAGGCCTTGCCCCGCCGGATCAACTCGACCGCGTAGTCATGCAGACGTTCGAAGTAATCCGAGGCGAAGAACAGGCGCTCCTGCCAGTCGAATCCGAGCCAGCGCACGTCATTCTGGATTGACTCGACATACTCCACGTCCTCGGTCTCCGGGTTGGTATCGTCGAAACGCAGGTTGCACAGGCCGCCGAAGTCCGCGGCCAGCCCGAAATTCAGGCAGATGGATTTCGCGTGCCCGATGTGAAGATAGCCGTTGGGCTCGGGCGGAAAACGCGTATGCACGCGGCCGCCGTGCGTGCCGGCGCGCAGGTCATCCTCGATGATGCGGCGGATGAAATTGGGCGCCGCGGTCTGTTCCGGAGCCGTCATGGCACGCACATTACCGCAAACCCGCCGACACCAGTGGCACTCGGGCCACCCGCGGCAGATCGCCGGAAAGCCCCATGGCGAGGCTCATCAGCACCCGTTTCACCGGGCTGAGCGCATCGCAGAGATCCAGCCCGGCATTGCGCAGGTGCCGGACGGCGGACGCGGGCGATCCAAATAATCTTTGCAGGCCGTCCAATGCCCCGATCATCAGTGCATTTTCGCCCCGGCGCCGGCGCTCGTAGGCGCGCAATACCCGCAGTGCGCCCACGTCCCGTCCTGCATGCTTCGCCGCGACCAGCAATTCCGCGAGGCTGGCGGCGTCCAGCAGACCGAGGTTCGCGCCCTGCCCCGCAAGGGGGTGCACGCAGTGGGCGGCGTCGCCGACCAGTACGACACCTGCGCGGCAGTAACGTTCGGCCTGCGCGCGTTGCAGCGGAAAAACCGCGCGCGGCCCGCATGCGGTGATCTCCCCCATCACGCCACCCACGGCCGCAGCGAGTTCGGCGCGAAACGCCGTTTCATCCTGCAGTTGCAGCCGCCGCGCCTGTTCCGGCGTCGTGGACCAGATCATTGCGCAGGCATGCGGATCCGCGAGCGGCAGGAACGCCAGCGGTCCCGTCGCCAGAAAACGCTGGCGCGCGACGCAGTCGTGGGCCCGCGCGGCGCGGACCGTACATGCCAGCGCGTGCTGATCGTAGGATCGCGCGCAATACGCGATCCCCGCCAGCTCTCGCACCGTTGATCGGGCGCCGTCGGCCCCCACCAGCATTCGGGCGCGCAATTGCATGCCCCCCGCGCCGTGGATCACGATCTGCCGCGCGCCGTGCTCCAGCCGCTCGACATCCGCCAGGGGGATTGGGGTGATACCGAATCCCGCCAGGGCGGTGCGCAATGCCGATACCAGCTCACCCTGGTTGACGATGTGACCCAGCGTCGAAACATTCAGGTCGGCACTGTCAAAGCGGATCCTGCCCGCCCCGCCGGCGTCCCACACCTCCATGCGCCGGAATTTTCCGATGCCGGACGGGTCCAGGCATGCCCAGGCGCCACATTGATCCAGTATCGCCCGCGCGGCCGGCGTAAGCGCCAGCGCACGCGGATCGAATTGGCTGCGGGCCCCGGTATCCGGCCCGACGACCATGCAACCGACACCGGCGCGCGATAACAGGCATGCCAGCGTCAGGCCAATCGGGCCCATGCCGACGATGCACACTTCCGCGTCGTTTCTGTCCACGGCCATGTCAGACCACGCTGCGCACACAGTCGGGCTGGGGGGGGCGCAGTCCCGCTCCCAGCAGTATTAAATCGCGCTTTACAGTCGGTAGCAGCTCGGCCATCAACATCCCGGTCCGGCGCAGGCAGGCGATCAGCGGATGGGTACTGGCAAAACCGCGCGCCAGTCCATGAGTCAGCCAGGCGACGCGTTCGCGATCCCGTTGCCGCTGCGCCAGAAAGGCCTGCAGCGTCCCCGCAGCGCCCGGATCATCGGCAGCCGCCAACAGCTCCGCCAGCGCTGCCGCGTCGCGCAAGACCAGGTTGAATCCCTGCGCCCCGTTCGGATGAATGGTCAGCGCCGCGTTGCCGAGCAACAGCGCGCGCCCGCTTACCTGCCGATCCGGCACGACCCTCCGCAACGGGTACGCGCGCCGTGCGCCGCAGCGCATGAAGCCGCCCAGGCGCATGCCGAATTTCGTCCCGAGTCGATCGCAGTATTCAGTTTCCCCGAGGCTCAGCCAACCGGCAGCATCCCCGGCGGACACGCAGTTCACGGCCACCATGCCCGGGCCTTCCAGCGGCAACAGCGCCAACGGACCGGACTTGGTGAAGCGTTCGAAGGCCGTGCCATGATGGGGTCCGCGGCAGGTGACGTTGGCAACAATTGCAGTCTGGCTGTAGTCGTGGCTTGCGGCATGGATGCCCAATGCTGCGCGCAGGCCGGATTCCGCGCCGTCGGCAACCACGAGCAGCCGGCACCGCAGCATCCCCGCGGCACGGCAGTGCACATGCACAGCCGCGGGGTCCATTTCCACGCCGGTCACGGAGTCCGGGCACAATGGCACGATCCAGCGCGCGGCGCGCACGCAATCTCGCAATATCGCGCCAAGTGCGCGCGCGACAACCACGTGGCCCAGCGCCTCCACACCCAGTTGCCCCGCATCCAGCCGCACACAGCCAAAACGGAATTGCTCGGAAACATGGACGCGGCGGATCGGGAACGCCGCGCGGCCCACCTGATCCCAGACGCCGATGTGACGCAGCACGCGCTCACTGGCCAGGGACAGCGCAATCCCGCGATCGTCGTAACCGGGCCGGGCCTGCGGGGCCGGGTTTGCCCCGGCGAGTTTTTCATCGGCAGGCATGCGGCGGCCAGCGGGCCTGGAATGCTCACCGGGGTCGACGGCTTCGATGAGCGCGACCCGGTGCCCGGTGCCCCGCAGCGCCAGCGCCAGGGATGCGCCTGCCATCCCGCCGCCGGCGATGGCGATATCAAAATCAACCGGGGACCGGCCCCGACTGCGTTTATCGATCCGGCGGGTCATGCGCAGAATTGGGGCGACAATCGGGATCCGCCCCCGGTTAATTCCCGGCCATGATTGACTCGATGTCGTCAATGGCCTTGGGTGCATCGCGGGTGATCACGTCGCGCCCGTCCGCGGTTACCAGCACGTCGTCCTCGATGCGAATACCGATGTTCCACCACTTTTTCGCAAGTCCGCGGCGCGGCTGCAAATACAGGCCCGGCTCCACGGTCAGCACCATGCCCGGACCCAGCACGCGCCATTCGCCGTCCAGTTTGTAATCGCCCACGTCGTGCACGTCCATGCCGAGCCAGTGACCGGTGCGGTGCATGTAATACTGGAGATAGGCCTGCTCCTTGATCAGGCTGCGCACCCGGCCTTTCAGTATCCCGAGCTCAACCAGTCCCTCGGTCAGCACGCGTATGGCCGCGTCGTGCGGATCATTCCAGTGGTTGCCGGGACGCACCGCGGCTATCGCCGCCGCCTGGGCGGACAGGACCAGCTCGTAGATCCGGCGTTGCGCCTCGGAATAGGCGCCGTTGACCGGAAACGTGCGCGTGATGTCGCTGGCGTAGCCGTCGTATTCGGCGCCGGCATCGATCAGCACGAGATCACCGCTGCGCAACTCCGCGGAATTTTCCGTGTAATGCAGGATACAACCGTTGGCGCCGCCGCCGACGATGGCCGGATAGGCGGGCGAGCGGGCGCCGTTGCGCAGATACTCATGCAGCAGCTCCGCCTCGAGTTGGTATTCCATCATGCCCGGCCGGCAGTTTTCCATCGCGCGCCGGTGCGCCGCCGCGGAGATGCGTGCCGCCTGGCGCATGGCACGGACCTCCTCGCGACTCTTGTACAGGCGCATCTCGTGCAGCAGGTGCGTCAGCGCAATGAACTCATCCGGTGCGCCGACGCCGGCGCGGCCCTTGCGCCGCACCTCGTTCACCCAGCCCAGCACGCGCTGGTCAAACGCCGTGTCGTTTCCCATTGTGTAGAAGATGCGCTCCTTCTCTTCCAGCAGCCCGGGCAGGATTTCGTCCAGATCGGAGATGGGAAACGCGTCATCCGCCCGGTAACGATCGCAGGCGCCTTCCACGCCGGCGCGCAGCCCGTCCCAGATCTCCTGTTTTGGATCGCGTTCGCGGCAGAACAGCACGAATTCGCCGCGTGCGCGCCCGGGGATGATGATGGCGACCGCCTCCGGCTCGGGGAATCCGGTCAGGTAGAGAAAATCGCTGTCACCGCGGTACGGAAACACGGTGTCGCGGCTGCGCACGCGCACCCCCGACGTCGGAATGATGGCGATGCTGTCGTCGCCCATCAGGTCCATCAGGCGCTTGCGGCGCTTTGGGAATTCCTTCGCGTCCATCAATGCCATACCTCCGAACCATCGCGGCCGGCAGGCCCGCGCAGTTCCTCCAGGGTCAGAAGAAAACCGGTGCGCACGTGTTCAGCCACCTGCGCCAGTGCCAGTTCATCGTCCGCGTCCGGCTGCTCCACGCCGGCGCGCGCAATCATCTCGAGATCGTGCAGCCATTCCTGTACCCCGTCCGGAAGCACGCGCAACGGCAATTCCTCCACCAGCCCGAAACCGCACAGAAATCCGCGGCACCAGCCCGCAATCGCTTCGACCCGCTCCTCCATCCGCACATCGTCCTCCGGCAACAGCAGCGCAAAGCTGAAGTCCCCGGACCACATCTGTTCCCGGATTTCCTCAAACAACAGCCGCACGTCCTCGTAGCAGTCTTCCACCGGCAAATCCTCGGCGGCGCGCGGGTCCAGGAACTCCCGCCACAGCTCATCGCCCGGATCACCCGGCCCGCATAGCTGACCGCAGAGAAATCCCTGACATTCCGCGGCCGAAACCTCGCAACCTGCCGCACGCAGCGCCTCGCCGAGTTGCCGATAATCGATCATCCGCGCCCGCTCTCCACCGGAAACCCGAATTTGCCGCACCCATTTTGCCGGGAGGAGACGGACTGATGCAAAAGTCCGTCCCGGGGCGCAACAGGAACCTGCACAACGGGGCCCGGCATCTCCCTGTCAACCGACTCCGGAAGAACGCCTTCTTCGACAGCCGGTCGCGCGCAGCACGCCCGCGCCGCCCGTCACTCGCAGACCCTCGTCAATGCGATCATCGGCCCCTGATGCGACCTGTTGACCGTGATCAGGACGCGCACTATATTGTCCCAGAATTCGCGGCGTGACACGTAAATAGGAATCGTCCGCGGCGGAATGCATCATGCCGGAATCGAAACGGGAAGCACTGGACCTCGGAGCACTCGAATCACGGGTGGACGACCTGATTCGTACCGTCGATCAGCTGAAGACTGAAAACTCGGCGCTGCGCAGCCAGCAGGACAATCTGATCGGCGAGCGTGCCACGTTGATTGAAAAGACAGAGCAGGCGCGAACCAGAATCGAGTCCATGATCACGCGCCTGCGTGCCATGGAGACCCGGTCGTGAACGCCGAGCTGCGCCCGGTTACGATCACGATCCTCGACAAGGAATATCTCATTAGCTGCCGCGAGGACGAGCGCGAGCAATTGCATGAGGCGGCCGCATTTCTCAATGACAAGATGGGGGAGCTCAAATCCGGCGGCAAGGTGGTCGGGATCGAGCGCATCGCCGTAATGGCGGCGCTGAACATTGCCAGTGAGCTGCTGTCGCGGCGAGCCCAGAACGAGGAAATGAGTCATTCCGTGGATTCGGTGCTGCGGCGCCTCAGCAGCAAGATTGATGCGGCGCTGCGGAATGGAAACCGCACCGAGATGTAACAAGCATAACAGGCTGATTCAAGGCGTTGTGAACAGGCCCGGCTGCGCGAAGCCGCGCAGCGGGCCCCGAGAAATGCCAGGCAAGGCAGGCGAGGGGCGGGCGAGCACGCGACAAGGCAGGCGGGTCGCGCAGCAGTCTTGAATCAACCTGTTTGGGTATCTTCTGCGGTGTGCGTGAACAGGCCGGCGTTTCTTGAGCCGATATTGATGCACCGCGGGAACTGAACCGCGATGCCGTTGTGCATGCCCGCCTCAAGCGGGAAGCCTGAAGCATCGCCCGCTGTTCCCACTTGAACCAATGGTTCAAGACAAAGGCCTGTAACGGCACCGCGGTTGATACCCGCCTTTTCCGCTTGCGGGCAAATCCTGCCCCGGACTTCTTCAGTTGCCGCCAGGGAAATCTTGATCATTGCAGGAACATGCGATAGGCGGCGTTGGCGGTCTCTTCGCTGAATTCCATGCCGAGCGTTTCCAGGAACGCGTGAAAGCCGGCGCGTTCCGCCGGCGGCACCTGAATGCCCATCAACACCCTGCCATAGGCTGCGCCGTGATTGCGATAATGAAACAGGCTGATATTCCAGCGATCGCCCATGCGCGAGAGAAATTGCAACAGCGCCCCTGATCGTTCCGGAAACTCGAACCGGTACAACACTTCGTGCGCTGCATGCGGTGCATGACCGCCGACCATGTAGCGCACGTGCATTTTGGCCAGCTCATTGCCGCTCATGTCCACTACCTCGTAGCCCCGTTCGACCAGTGATTGCAGCAGCGCCGTTTTTTCCGCCGGCCCGTGACGCAGCTGCACGCCGGCGAACACGCGCGCGGTGGCCGTATCCGCGTAGCGGTAATTGAATTCCGTGATCTGGCGCGCGCCCAGATCGTGACATAACGCGCGAAAACTCCCCGGGCGCTCGGGAATCGTGATGCACAGCAGCGCCTCGCGCTGTTCGCCGAGCGCCGCCAGTTCGGCGATATGCCGGAGGCGGTCGAAATTCACGTTCGCGCCGCTGAATATCGCGACCAGTTCCGCATCGCGCACATTGCGCCTGGTGACAAACTGTTTCAATCCGGCCACGGCCAGCGCGCCTGCCGGTTCGGGAATGGCGCGCGTGTCCTCGAACATGTCCTTCACTGCGGCGCAGATCTCGTCGTTGCTGACCAGCAGGATCTCGTCCACCAGGGCGCGGCTGATGCGAAAAGTCTCCGCGCCGACGAGCCGCACGGCGGCCCCGTCGGCGAAAATGCCGATGTGGGGCAACTCCACCGGCCGGCCGGCGGCAAAGGCCGCGTGCATGGACGGCGCTTCATCGGGTTCGACGCCGATGATGCGGACCCCGGGCAGCACGCGTTTGAGGTGCACGGCGATACCCGCGATGAGGCCGCCGCCGCCCACGGGAACAATGACGTACTGCAACGGCACCTTGCACTGCTGCGCGATCTCCACCGCTATCGTCGCCTGCCCGGCAATGACCAGCGGATGATCGTACGGGGGAATCAACGTTTGCCCGGTCGCCGCGGCGATGCCCTCCGCGTGCGCCCTGGCCTCGTCATAGGTATTGCCGTGCAGCACCACGTCCGCCTCCAGTCGCCGCACGGCGCTGATCTTGATCTCCGGCGTGGTCTTCGGCATGACGATTAATGCGGCGACACCGAGCCGCCTGGCCCCCAATGCCACGCCCTGGGCATGGTTTCCGGCGGAGGCGGCGACGATGCCGCGGGCCCGTTGCGTCGCATCCAGCGACGCCAGCATGTTGTAGGCGCCGCGCAGCTTGTACGAGAACACCGGCTGCTGGTCTTCCCGCTTCAGCCAGACGCGGTTGCCCAGATTCCGTGAAAGCTGCGGCGCCAGGTCGAGCGCGGTGATGCGCGCCACGTCATACACGCGCCCCACGGCCGCTTCGATCAGCGATTGGTATTCCGGAAACACACGCATAAGATAGCATCATCGCGGCAGCAGCCGGATGAAGGAATGATCCATGAGTCAGGATGCGAAGAAGAAACGCGCCGCCGAGGCGGCACTGGCATACGTCGGCGACGACATGGTTGTTGGCGTAGGCACCGGCAGCACGGTGAATTTTTTCATCGATGCGCTCGCGGATCTGCGGGGACGGATAGAAGGCGCAGTCGCCAGTTCGGTGGCAACGGAAAAACGGCTGAAGGAGCGCAACATCCCGGTCTTGCCGTTGAACAGCGTTGCGGAGTTGCCGCTATACGTTGACGGCGCCGATGAGGCGACGCGGCATCGCCAGCTCATAAAGGGGGGGGGCGGGGCGTTGACGCGCGAGAAGATCGTCGCCGCAGTCGGACGGCGTTTTATCTGCGTCATTGACGAGTCAAAGCTCGTTGACGTGCTCGGGCGGTTTCCATTGCCGGTGGAGGTGATCCCGATGGCCCAGAGCCATGTCGGCCGGCAGCTGGCGAAGCTCGGGGGACTGCCCCAGCTGCGCCAGGGTTTCACCACGGATAACGGCAACATCATTCTGGACGTGCACAATCTTTCGATCGTTGATCCGCTGCGGCTGGAGGAACAGATTGATCATGTCGCCGGCGTGGTATGCAACGGATTGTTCGCGCACCGCGGGGCGGACGTGCTGCTGGTGGCGACCGGCGACACTGTGACTTCCATCACATGATTCGACGGGTCAATTCATTGCCACGCGGCCCCGGTGTCAGGCATAATTTCCCGGCAGATGGCTGAAAGAGTCCGGGAAGGACTTTTTCAGGAATCTTTTCCAGATTGCTGAAAAACCCGTTTTCAGCAATCTGTTACAGCGGAAGAATTCTTAACAGGCTGATGCAAAACTCCGTTTTGCATCAGCCTGAGGCGCCCCAGGGATGGGACGCATTGTTTATCGAGCGCGCAAGTGCTTGATAAACGGAGCGAGGCCGAAGTTTTGCTTTGGCCGAAGCGTGAGGCAAAAGTCCATGGATGGACTTTTGCATCAATCTGTTAAATAACAGGAGCGGCTTCATGACGGACTGGATTTTCTGGATTGTCTATGTGGGATCCATTCTGGTTCTGATCCTGCATTTCACCGGATTTCTGATCCGGCGCAACATGGAATGGGCGGTTCTGGTTGCGGCGGTGGCGCTGTTCGGCGTCAATCTGCTCGATTTCCTGAACATCATCTGATTCCCCGGCACCATGATCGGCCTGCTGCAGCGCGTGTTGCGGGCACAGGTCGACGTTGACGGCCGCAGCATCGCCGCCATTGACCGCGGGCTGCTGGTAATGGTCGGCGTGCTGCCCGGAGACACGTCGCGAAGCGCGGATCGCCTGCTGGAGCGCCTGCTCGGTTACCGCGTATTTCCGGACGGCGAGGGGCGCATGAACCGGAGCCTGACGGATATCGGCGGCGGCCTGTTGCTGGTGCCGCAATTCACGCTCGCAGCCGACACCGGCAGGGGTTCACGGCCGAGCTTCAGCAGCGCGGCGCCGCCGGAACTGGGCGCGGCACTGTTCGCGCATCTCGCGCAAGCGGCGCAGGCGCGGCACAGCCCGGTGGCCTGCGGCAGATTCGGCGCCGCCATGCAGGTCAGCCTGACCAATGACGGCCCGGTGACGTTCTGGCTGGAAAGCTGAACGCGTACAGCGGTGCGATGCGGGGCCCCGCATTGTCAGCCCAGCCACTCGCGCGGCTGGAGAAACTTGCCGGTCAGTTCGGCCTCCGGCGATCCGGGCTCCGGCCGCCAGGCGTATTGCCACACAGCAAGCGGCGGCAATGACATCAGTATGGATTCCGCGCGGCCGCCGGATTGCAGGCCGAACAAAGTCCCGCGGTCGTACAGCAGATTGAACTCCACGTAACGCCCGCGGCGGTACGACTGGAAAGCGCGTTCACGTTCTCCGAACTGCACGCGGCGGCGGCGCTCGACAATGGGCAGATACGCAGGCAGAAAATGGTCGCCGACGCTGCGCGCGAACCCGAAGCACCGTTCGAAGCCCCATTCATTCAGATCGTCGAAAAACAGGCCGCCGACGCCGCGCGCCTCGTTGCGGTGATGCAGGTAAAAATACTCGTCGCACCACTTCTTGTAGCGCAGATAGGTGTCCGCGCCGAATCCGGCGCAGGCATCGCGGGCGATCCGATGCCAGTGGCACGCGTCTTCTTCGAATCCGTAATACGGCGTGAGATCGAATCCGCCGCCGAACCACCACAGGGATTCAGTCCCGGCGCGATGCGCAGCGAAGAAACGCACATTCATGTGCGATGTGGGCACGTAGGGATTGCAGGGATGCATGACCAGCGAAACCCCCAGGGCTTCGAAGTTGCGCCCGGCAAGTTCCGGCCGGCGGGCCGAGGCGGCCGCGGGCAGTGTCGCGCCCAGCACATGGGAAAAATTGACCCCGCCTTTCTCAAACAGCGCGCCGCCGCTCAGCACGCGCGTGCGCCCGCCGCCGCCCTCTTCCCGCTGCCAGATGTCCTCTTCGAAATGCGCCCCGCCGTCGCATTGCTCCAGCGCCGCGCACAGGCAATCCTGCAATTCCAGCAGATATGCCCTGACAGCAGCGACATCCGGACCCGTGGACATGTCTTGGTTTCGCGCCATTGCAACAGGCGCTATCCTAGCGTAACGATTAAACACTGATTAGACTGCGCGCCCCGTCAATCATCAACCCGACCATGAGCAGGAAACGCACGGCATCCATACGGCGCGAAACGCGGGAGACCCGTGTCGCCCTGGAGCTCGACCTCGACGGTTCCGGCCAGGGCGAATTCCGCATCGGCATTCCATTCCTGGAGCACATGCTGGATCAGGTGGCGCGGCATGGCATGCTGGATCTGAAGATCATCGCCGAGGGCGATCTGGACGTGGACGCGCACCACACGGTCGAGGACGTCGGCATCTGCCTGGGCCAGGGCGTGCGCGACGCGTTGGGCGACAAGACCGGCATCCGGCGCTTCGGCCACGCCTATATACCTCTGGACGAAGCGTTGTCGCGGGTTGTGGTGGACTGCTCCGGGCGCCCGGGGCTGGAGTACCACGTCGAATATCCGCGCGCGCGCATCGGCGAATTCGACGTGGACCTGGTACGCGAGTTCTTCCAGGCACTGGCAAACCATGCCGGGCTGACGGTGCACGCGGACAACCTGCGCGGCCGCAACGCGCACCATATTGCCGAGACGCTGTTCAAGGGTTTTGGGCGCGCGTTACGCATGGCGCTGGAGCCGGATTCAAGGCTGGCGGGCGCGACGCCTTCCACCAAAGGGTCGCTCTGACACGCTGAATCCGCCATGAAGCGGGTCGTCTTGCTCGACTACGGCAGCAGCAATCTGCGTTCCGTCGCCAAGGCATTGCAGGCGGCGGCCCCGGCGGATACCTCGGTGCACATCTCCGCCGGTGCCGGAGAATTGCGCAGCGCCGATCGGATCGTGTTTCCCGGCCAGGGCGCCATCGGCCAGTGCATGCAAAGGTTGCGGGATCTTGACGTGATCGCGGCGCTGAAAGACTGCCTGCGCAACAAGCCTTTCCTGGGCATCTGCCTCGGTCTGCAGTCCCTGCTGACCACCAGCGAGGAAAACGGCGGCACACACTGTCTGGATGTCATTCCCGGTGACGTGCGGCGATTTGTGCCGGGCCCGCAACTGAAGGTTCCGCACATGGGCTGGAACCAGGTGATCCAGCGCCGCCCGCATCCATTGTGGGAGCGCATTCCCTCCGGTGAACGATTCTATTTCGTGCACAGCTACTACGTCGTGCCGCGCGAGCAGGCGCTGGTTTCCGGCAGCAGCGATTACGGCGTGGAGTTTGCCGCCGCGCTCGCTCGTGACAATCTGTTCGCGGTGCAGTTTCATCCGGAAAAGAGTCAGCGCGCCGGACTGTCCCTGTTGAACAACTTCATGCGCTGGCGTCCCTAAGGAACCTCTGAAAAACTTCAGAGGTTCCGCAGTGCAGGGCAGATGGCGTGCTCCTGCGCCATCTGCATTTCCGCCAGCGGAAAACCGTTCCATACATTTTCCGCACTTCCGCCATCCCTGGCGGTCGTCCATGGCGGTCAGACGCGCACACTGCGACCGCCATGGATGGCGGGAATGCAGAAACTGCCGGGAGCAAGTTTCTGCCATTTTCAATGACTGCAAGTCATTGAAAATGTGAGGCAAGCGAAAACC
>JACORW010000089.1 GCA_016179185.1 Gammaproteobacteria bacterium
ATGATCCACATGACCAATCGTCCCAACATTCACATGCGGCTTGGTGCGCTCAAACTTTACCTTGGACATGGGTGCTTACCTCGGAATTGGCAAAATCAACTTTGGCCGTCGGTCAATAATTATCCGACGCAATGTCGTTCAGTGGAGCCCATAACCGGAATCGAACCGGTGACCTCTTCCTTACCAAGGAAGTGCTCTGCCGACTGAGCTACATGGGCAGGAAAATCAGCTACAAGCAACAAGCCATAAGCGACAAGATGGATCTTCTGAGTCATCATTCATTTCACTTGTAGCTTGTGGCTTATAGCTGCATTTCTGGAGCGGGTGATGGGAATCGAACCCACGTCATCAGCTTGGAAGGCTGAGGTTCTACCATTGAACTACACCCGCCATGGGCGTTCCCTGCCTCGAGTTCACTGGTACGGCCAAAGCCGGGTTCATTTTCCGGTCGAACAACTACAAGTAATAAAGTGAAAAGACCAAAGCTAAAAGAGCAAGGCCGGACCGCTTTTCACTTTTACCTTTTCACTTTCCACTCTGGTGGAGGGGGTAGGATTCGAACCTACGAAGGCATGGCCAGCAGATTTACAGTCTGCCCCCGTTGACCGCTTGGGTACCCCTCCCAAAATGTAAGCCGGGCATTCTGATTTATGGGTGCCGGACTGTCAACAATACGTCACCGCTTTCAGCCGCCTTTGCGCAGGATCCGGCCGGTGAGCGCATCGCGAATTTCCGTCGGACCCTGCGCCCCCCCGAGTTTCCCCGGCATGAAATAGTCTACCCCCACAGGAAAGTAGCCCCGGGCGCGCGTCACCGTCCGCGCTGCCGGCCGGCCCGATGGGTTGGCGCTCGTCGAAACCAGCGGGCCGACTAATTTAATGAGTGCTCGAATCGGGCCAAGGCCGCAGATTCGCACCGCGATGCCGGGCTGGCCGCCGGTCAGATAATCCGGCGCGAGCCGGGAGGCCGGAATGACCCAGGTTACGGGATGAGACCGCGGGACTTCCAGTTCGGTTCGATTCAAGCGGCGCAGGTCGAGCCAGCTCTCCACCTCGGAGATGGAATTCACCAATACAATCAATCCCTTGGATAACCTTCGCCGCTTCAGTCGCGCGACATGCTGCACCGCTGCCGGAGCATCTGCGCGACATCCCAGGCCGTAGACGCCCTCCGTCGGATGGACAATGACACCCCCCGCAGCCAGTACCCGCGCCGCGTGGCGCAGCTGCCAGGGATTGCAGGGGGAGTTCGGGACAGCCATCGGACCTACATGATCCGGACTCTACCTCGCCGCGGCTGACCACACGGTGTCTGAACCGGACTCGGAATACTCATGGTCCGCCTGCGCGCTATTTTTTGGATGGACTCTTTGCTTTCTTGCCCGCCATCCCGCGGGTCCGGGCAAGGGGCGCCTTTCGCGGTGTTGATTTGCGGGGCGCCGATTTCCGTTTCGCCGCCTGATCCACGGCGGCCAGCAGGGACTCGGCCTCGGCCTGCGTAACATCGGCCGGATCCGTCTCCCTGGGGACGCGCGCCTTGCGTTTGCCGTCGGTGATATAGGCGCCAAAGCGCCCGTTAACAATTTCGATCTCGGTACCGGCAAAGTGCTTGATGCGCTTTGCCAGGTCCGAGCGCTTCTTTTCGTCTATCAGTTCGTGCGCGCGTTCGAGCGTGATCTTGTAGGGATCGTCGTCTTTTTTCAGTGAGGCGAACTTGCTTCCAAACCGTACATACGGACCAAACCGCCCGATGTTGACTACGATCTCGTGGCCATCCGCGGTCCTGCCGAGGTTCCGGGGCAGCAGAAAAAGATCCAGCGCCTCCTGCAGCTTCAGCGTGTCTATTCGCTGCCCGGGACGGAGGCCGGCAAATTTCGGCTTGTCCGCATCATCCTTGGTGCCAATCTGGGCAAACGGTCCGTAACGCCCCATCCGCACCGAAACCTGCAGCCCGGACTTGGGATCCGTACCCAGAACCCGGGCCTGGGTGACCTCGCTGCGGCTCACGTTCTTTTCTTTCTCCTTCAAGGTCTCCGAGAACGGACGCCAGAACGATTCCATCAGCGGCACCCATTCCTTTTCACCCCGGGACACCGCATCCAGCTCGTCCTCCAGCTTCGCGGTGAAGTCATAGTCCACATAGTCCCGAAAGTGCAAGGTAAGGAACCGGTTCACGATTCGGCCGACTTCCGTGGGCGTAAACCGCTTCCTGTCAAAGTCCACGTACTCGCGCTGCCGCAGCGTGGAGATGATTGAAGCATACGTGGATGGCCGGCCTATGCCGCGCTCTTCCAGCGCCTTGACCAGACTGGCCTCTGTGTAACGCGGCGGCGGCTCGGTAAAGTGCTGTTCCGTGCGGATCTTGTCCAGTGGCACTACGTCGCCCCTGGACAGCGGCGGGAGTTTCGCCTCCGCCGCGGTATCGTCGCCGGGACCGTCGTCGGCGCTTTCCTGGTACACGGTGATGAATCCCGGATCCGCGATGGTCGAACCGCTCGCGCGAAACGTATTTCCCGCACCGCAGCCGAGATCGACCGAAACCGTGTCAATGGTTGCGGGATTCATCTGTGACGCGACGGCGCGCTTCCAGATCAATTCGTACAAGCGGAACTGCTCGGGACTCAGCCCGTGCCTGAGGTCGCGGGGTCTGCGGCGCACCGATGTGGGTCGAATCGCCTCGTGTGCCTCCTGGGCGTTTTTGGAAGTGGTCTTGTACTGACGCGCATGCGGCGGCAGCAACTCCCTGCCGTACTCCTCCGCCACAAAGTCCCGGATCTCGTGCAATGCCTCGCGCGCCAGCGTCACGGAGTCCGTGCGCATGTAGGTGATCAGGCCGACAGCGCCCTCGCCGACATCTATGCCTTCGTACAGCTGCTGGGCAACGCGCATGGCCTTTTGCGCCGTGAATCCCAGTTTCCGGACGGCTTCCTGCTGCAGCGTCGACGTGATGAACGGCGGCGCCGGCTGGCGTCTACGCTGCTTCTTCTCCACCTCCGCTACGACGAGCCTGCCCCCTGCTGCGCCGGCCAGGATCGTCCGGGCGCGCTTTGCGGCCTCCTCGTTCTCTATGCCGAACTGCGACAGCTTTTCGCCATCCAGATGCGTAAGCTTCGCTGAAAACGGCGACTGCGCGTGGGCGAGATCGGCTTCGACCGTCCAATACTCGCGCTGTTTAAAGCGCTCGATTTCCTCCTCGCGCTCGACAATCATCCGCAGCGCCGGGCTCTGCACCCGCCCGGCGGACAAACCGCGCTTGATCTTCTTCCACAACAGCGGCGACAGATTGAATCCCACCAGGTAATCCAGCGCGCGGCGTGCCTGTTGCGCGTTGATGAGCTCGGACGACAGCTCCCGCGGATGCGCCATCGCTTCCTCGATGGCCGACTTGGTCACTTCGTAAAACACCACGCGCCGGACCGGCTTGCCGTTCAGCACGCCGCGATCCTTCAGGATCTCGTGCAGATGCCAGGAGATGGCCTCGCCCTCGCGATCCGGGTCGGTCGCCAGATACAGCGCATCCGCCTGACTCACCGCCTTTGTGATTGCATCCACGGACTTGGCATTCCTTTCGATCACCTCATAGCGCATTTCAAACCCGTTGTCCGGATCCACCGCGCCGGATTTGGGCTGCAGATCCCGCACGTGCCCATAGGACGCCATGACCTTGTAACCCGGGCCGAGATAGCGATTCAGTGTCCTGGCCTTGGCCGGCGATTCAACGATTACCACAGAGTCCGTCATGTATTCTGGTTTCCTTCAGTTGGAATATGTCCGGCATGGGATGTCGGCGCATGGGGGCTGTTCTAGTGCCGCACGACACAGCCGTCATCCGTGATCATTTCTTCCATCCACGCAGCGCTCGAAATACGGCCGGGAAGATTCACCAGCACCATCAGGATGATCCATTTCAGTTGCGGCAGACCGACCTCTTCCTGCTGCAGCGCCATGAGCCGATCCATCACCAGTTCGCGCTCGCCGGGCGTCAGTACCCGGGCCTGATCGAGAAAAAGAAGAAACCCGCGGCATTGCGCATCCAGCCGGTCCATCTCCTCGGCGCTGAACAGGCGCGTCCCGAAATTCGCAGCCGGCTCACGTTCCAGCGCGTATTCGCGCAATGCGGCAAGGCTTTCGAGCCACTCCAGGGCGCTGGCCACTTTCTGCTCGTCAAACCCTGCCGCGAGCAGTCCGGCGTGCACGCTGTCCCGATCGCGGACGGCGTCTGTGCCATCGTCAAGATAACCATCGGTCAGATACATGAGTACATCCAGAACCGTCTGCGTCATTGGCAACTCTTCGATCATCTCCGAATAATCCTGCCACCGGGCAGAATCTCGATGTGTCCGCTGATTTCCAGACAGGACAGGAGGGAGGCCGTGATTCCAGCAGCCAGTCCGGTCTGGTCAACAAGCTCATCCGTGGCAACGGGTCCAAATCCGATACTATCAAGCAGCAGTCTGGCATTTTCGTCAAGGCCCGCGTATTCGTCGTGCCGGTCCGCAGGCACCTGCGCGGCGGGGACGACACGGGGCGCAAGTTCCCGAATCTCTTCAAGAATGTCGCCGACTTCCGCCACGAGTTTCGCGCCCTGTTTGATTAAATGATGACAGCCCCGTGCCATCGGGTTGCGGATGGATCCGGGCACCGCAAACACCTCGCGTCCTTGCGCGGCCGCCGTGCCGGCGGTGATTAACGAACCGCTGCGCATGGCAGCCTCTACCACCACTGTTCCCAGGGACAGCCCGCTTATGATGCGGTTGCGGCGCGGGAAGTTGATGGCAACCGGCCTGGTGCCCACGCCGAATTCCGTGATCACGGCGCCGCGCGCCACGATGCGTTCCGCCAGTCCGGCATTGCGCCGCGGGTAAACCTGATCCGGCCCGTTCCCCAGCACCGCGATGGTAATGCCGCCGGCGGCAAGGGCGCCGCAGTGTGCCTCTGCGTCGATGCCCAGTGCCAGCCCGCTGGTAATGCCGATGCCCAGCCGCGCCAGTTCCGACGCAAAATGACTTGCCTGGCGGATCCCGTCGGGCGTCGGGTTGCGCGTGCCGACCACGGCGAGCTGCGGCAGATTCAGCGCTTCGACGCAGCCGCGGACAAAGAGCGCCGGCGGCGGATCGGAAATATTGCGCAACAGATCGGGATATGACGCGTCGGAGTACGGAAGCACGGTGCCGGCACCGCTGTCGAGCCAGCGCAAATCCGCCTCCACACCGGTCCAGTCCGGCGTTCGCAGGTACTTGCACAGCGCCGGCCCGGCCGGAGGCGGCAATTCGTTCCGGCCGGATTCAAACAGGGCCGCGATTCTTCCGCGGCCGGCAGCCAGTTCGGCCAGCAACGCCCCGGAAACCGCCGGCCCGCGCGCCAGGGCCAGCCAATAGCAGAGTTCCCGTTTCAAGTGTTTGTCTTCCATGACGACGGGGTTTGAGCCGCGGATTTGACGCAGCCGTACAGATAAAAACGCCCCGCCGCGGTATCACGCGGCGGGGCGTCTGAGCATAGCGCAAATTGACGGCCCGCTACAGGCGGGCCGCAAGATCATTCCTACAGGTTACGCACCGAATCACTCAACTTGAGTGCGTTCGTGATCTCCATGACCAGCGCATAGCTGATCTCGGGAAACGTGCGGAACACCATGATCACACCCGCGTATTCCTCGGGCAGCGCAAGCTTGTCGCCATGACTGCGGTTCAATGAGAGCCATTCGTTGAGGCCCAGCTCGCTGCGGCTGTGTCCGACTGCCACATCATCGGTGACCACCTTGCCGCTCTGATACACGCCCAGGACATTGCCGACCTCAACGCCACTGTTCGCGCCCACGTCCAGGACAACTACCTGATACTGTCCGATCTCGGACAGGCCGTCGATGACGGAAATAATCGAACCTTCCACGCTTTTCGCCGGTGAGCGCGGGATGAAATCGGAACTGGCTTCTTCCCTGGACTGCGGCACCAGCCGGTCACCCTCGAGCACCTCGCGCTCAGCGTGCGTAATCGTCAGAGTGGCCGGATCGCCGAACTTTTCGACCACCGCATCACCCACGTACAGGGCTTCGTAGCCGAGGATCCGGCCGCCGCTCCTGCTGCGATAGGCCGGACCCTTCCGGTACAGCGTGTAGCGCCGTTCGGCGCCGTCATTTCCCTTGAGACCCCTGACATAGATCCGGTTTCCCGTGCCACTGACCAGATGCCGGTCATAACTGGAGACTATGTAGGGCCACGCATCAATTTCCCCCTCGTTCAACACCAGCGGGCGGGACAGGAACTCGCGGATCGCCTCAATGGGGATAGTGGGGATTGCGTCATCGCGCGGTTCGGTCCGGACCTCCGGCGAAAGCTTCACATTGCGATCACCAGCGCCGCCACTGACGCTGAGCACCGGCGAACCGCCTTCATAGGTCAGGCTGACGACGTCTCCCGGATAGATCAGATTCGGGTCGGCGATCTGCGGGTTGCCCTTCCAGATTTCCGGCCAGCGCCAGGGTTCGGCGAGAAAGCGGCCGGCAATGCCCCACAATGTGTCGCCCTTCTCGACGACGTACTTGTCGGGTCTGTCAGGGTTCACCTGAACCTCGTCGGCAGAGGTCATGGCGGGAATGAGCAGCAACGCTGCAGTCAGTGAAATTTTATTTAGCATGGCCGGTACCTTACGGGTATTCCTTAATGTAGATTAGCAGAAAACGGCGGCGGCTGTCATGAGGCTTGCGGCCAGGGCGTACCGGTGACCGGCTATTGCAATTTTTCTATATACTATCAGTAAGTTAGCTGCTATCCCCAGGAAGCCCATGAGCCTTTTGACTGTCCTCCATTACCCGGATCCCGGCCTGCGCAAGCGCGCCCAGACCGTCACTTCAATTGACGAATCCATTCGCATATTGGCCCGGGACATGCTGGAAACCATGTACGCCCAGCGGGGGATCGGCCTTGCCGCAACTCAGGTCAGCATCCCGCTCCGCGTCGTCGTCATGGATCTGTCCGAGGATCGCAATGCGCCCCAGATTTTCATCAACCCGGAAATCCTGACCACCGAAGGCATCGGCGAAGGGGAAGAGGGCTGTCTGTCCGTCCCCGGTTTTTTCGACAAGGTCCCGCGCGCACAACGGATCACGTTTCAATACCAGGATCTTGACGGCCGGCTGATCGCAGCGCCGGCGGAGGCACTGCTCGCCATCTGCATGCAACACGAGATCGATCATCTGAACGGCAAATTGTTCATCGATTACCTGTCGCGTTTGAAGCGGCAGCGCCTGCGCAAGAAGATCGGGAAAGCGGAACGGGATCCGGCCCCTGTCCTGTGACCCAACCGGGTCTGCGCATCGGATTTGCCGGGACACCGGAGCTTGCCGCCGCGGTACTGGCGCGGGTGCTGGACAGTCATCAACACGTTGTCACCCGCGTATTTACGCAACCGGATCGGCCCGCGGGCCGTGGCCGGCACCTGACCTCGAGCCCGGTCAAGCGACTGGCGCTGGATCACGGTATCCCCATTGAACAACCCCAACAGGCGGACGAATTTGACCGCAGCAACCGCCTGCGCGATGCCGATGTGCTGCTGGTCGTCGCCTTCGGCCTGCTGCTGCCCGAGCGCACGCTGACGCTGCCGCGCCTGGGCGCAATAAACGTGCACACTTCGCTGCTGCCGCGCTGGCGCGGGGCGGCGCCGATCCAGCGTGCCATTGAGGCCGGCGATAGCGAAAGCGGGATAACAATCATGCGCATGGACGCCGGGCTGGATTCCGGCCCGGTCCTGCTGCAGGAACGCTGCCCGATACGTGCGGACGACACATCCGCGTCACTGCACGATCGGCTCGCGCATCTGGGCGCGGAGTGCGCGCTGCGATCGCTGAATCTGCTTGCGGCCAGGATGCTGACCGCAACCCCCCAGGACTCTTCGCTGGCAACCTACGCCCGAAAAATCTCAAAACACGAGGCGCGCATCAACTGGCATGCGCCCGCCGGGCAGACGGCGCGCACCGTGCGTGCGTTCAATCCATGGCCCGTGTGCCACACGGTCTTCGCCGGGAACCAGTTGCGCATCTGGCGCGCCGAAGGGATCGGCGGAGCCCCGCCGGCCATCCTCAGCGCCCCGGGCACAATCTGCGATATCAGCGCGGCGGGCGTGGACGTCGCAACCGGGGATGGACTGCTGCGACTTACGGAGATGCAGTTGCCCGGGCGCAAGCCGGCAGGCGCGCGGGATTTCGTCAACGCCCGTTACGACTGGTTACGGCCCGGCGTCATTGCCGGGTAGTCCATGAGCGCCCGTCTCGCGGCCGTACGGTGCATTGTAGAGGTACTGGCACGCGGCCGGATGCTCGACGAGGTGATCCCGGGCGCGGTGACAGCATTGTCCGCGCGCGACCGCGCACTGGCGCAGGAAATCAGTTACGGCGTGCTGCGCTGGTACCATCGTTTTGATCCGGTCGTGGATCACCTGCTGCACCGCCCGATGAGTCCGGCCGACCTGGACGTCAAGGTGCTGCTGCTGGCCGCCCTGCATGAGATCGAACACCTGCGCACGCCGGATCACGCCGCGGTCTCTGAAGCCGTGGAGGGCGCGCGCCAGTTGGGGAAACCCTGGGCCGCGGGGCTCATCAACGCGCTGCTGCGCCGCTTTCTGCGCGAGCGCGCGAACGTGTTTGCAGCGCTGAACAGCGCGCCCGAGGTCCGCTACTCGCATCCCGGGTGGCTCATCGAGGCGTTGCGGGGCGACTGGCCCGATCACTGGGAACAGATCCTGGCGCGGGGCAACGAACACCCGCCCATGGACATCCGCGTCAATGCAAGACACTGCCCGCGGGACGAATATGCCGGCAGACTGGCCGCCGCGGGCATCCCATCCCGTTTATCCACGCTGACGGACTGCGGCCTGCGGCTGGCCGGCGCGGCCAATGTGCAGGAACTGCCGGGTTTCGATGCGGGAGCGGTCACGGTGCAGGATCTCGCCGCGCAACTGGCCGCGCCGTTGCTGGAAGTGAAACCCGACCAGCGCGTGCTCGACGCCTGCGCCGCGCCGGGGGGCAAGGCATCACAGATACTGGAGGCCTGCCCCGCCGCCAAGCTCGTGGCAGTGGACCGGGGCCCGGATCGGGTCCGCCTGCTGGCGCAGAATCTGAAACGATTGCGGCTGTCCGCGACCCTGATCGACGGCGATGCCGCGAGGCCGGAACACTGGTGGGACAAACGGCCGTTCGATCGCATCCTGCTCGATGCCCCGTGCAGCGCCACCGGCGTCATCCGGCGCCACCCCGATATCAAGTGCCGGCGCGGGCAGGAGCAGTTGCCGCGGCTGGCGAAGATACAAGCGGCGCTGCTGGACGCCCTGTGGCCCCTGCTGGCGCCGGGTGGACGGCTGCTGTATGTCACCTGCTCGCTGCTGCGCCGGGAAAATGACGCGCAGATTGAAAAATTCTCCGCCAGCCATAAAGATGTCCGCGTGCTCCCCATCACGTCGACCTGGGGCATCGCCACCACATGGGGACGGCAGTCCCTTCCGTCCGTGGACGATACCGACGGGTTTTATCATGCGTTGCTCGAACGTCGCTGACCTTTTGCCTGTGGCCCGCTGCCGCATCGTGGCGCTGGCCTTGTTGCTGGCGCTGACAACGGCACCGGCCGAAGCAGAAGAGGCGGTGGAAGTCCTGTCCGTCGCCAGCAACGTTTACGACGGCTGGCACGTCCTGGATGCGTCGATCCGGTTTGCCTTCGACGAAGAACTGCTGGATGCGCTGGAACACGGCGTGCAACTGGACATTGATGTCCTGATCGAGATCAAACGCCGGCGCAAGTGGCTGTGGGATCCGGCGGTCAGCAGCCACCGGCTGGGATTTACGCTGCAGCACCACCCGCTCACCGGGGCGTTCGTCGTGACCGAACCCGTGGCCCGAACCCGCCACGAGTTCGCGGATGCGCGCGAAGCGCTGAATTTTCTCGGTACCATTCGCAACTATCACCTGCTGAACGCGGGCCTGCTGAGTCCGGCCGAGAAGTACGATGGGTATCTCATGGCCCGGCTCAACATAGACGCGCTGCCCGCGCCGCTGCAGCCGGCGGCTTACGTGTCACGGAAGTGGCGCGTGGAAAGCGAGTGGCTGAAATGGGAGTTGCATTGAGCCATGGCCCGCGCTGAGCGTCTCATGCTGATCACCGGAGCGCTGCTGTTCCTGCTGATGCTCGTCGCCCTGCTGGTGCTCGGTTCGGCGATGCAGAATTCGGAACGCTTCGGCGCGCTGTATCTGCCGTTGCTGCTGTTCACCGGCGCCTGCCTGCTGACGCTGGCGATCCTGATCTGCGTGAATATTTTCGGCCTGGCGAGGCAGTTTGCGCGGCGCATACCCGGCAGCCGCCTGACGATGCGCATGGTCACATTGTTCTTTGTTTTGTCGCTGACACCGGTGTTGATCGTGTATTACTTCTCGCTGGATTTTTTGCACCGCGGGATCGACAACTGGTTCGATCTGAAGACAGAACAGGCGCTTGACGATTCCCTGGAATTGAGCCGGCTGTCGCTGGAACTGCGCATGAAGGAAGTCGCGCGTCTCTCGGAGCAGATGGCGCTGGAATTGTCCGCGTTCACCAATGCCGCGATCCCCTTCGAAATTGACGCGCTACGCGCGCGCGGCGGGGCGGCCGAACTGACGGTACTGAGCCGCCAGGGGACATTCATCGCATCCAGCGGCGGGGATACCGCAACCCTGATACCGGCGCGGCTGGAGGACCGAATCCTGCTGCAGGTACAGCAGGGCAACAGTTACGTGGGGCTCGATTCCGTCGCCGGAGCCAGACTTTCCATACGCGCGGTGACCTCCATACCGGGCACCGGCATCGAGGCGGAGGCGCGTATCGTCCAGACCCTGTTCCCGTTTTCCGAACGCGTAAACGTGCTGGCGGAAAGCGTGGAAGCCGCTATCGTCCGTTACCGGGAATTGTCGTACCTGCGGGAACGGCTGAAGTCCAGCTTTGTGCTGGTACTGACCCTGGTGCTGCTGTTCACGGTGCTGTCCGCCATATGGGCGGCGCTGTTTTCCGCCCAGCGGCTTGCAGCGCCGGTCCGCGACCTCGCCGAGGGGACACGCGCGGTGTCGGCCGGGGATTACAGCACGCAGCTGCCGGTGCCGGGCAACGATGAACTTGGCTTTCTGGTCGCGTCGTTCAACGAGATGACGCGCCGCATTGCCGTGGCGCGCGATGAAGTGCACAACAGCCAGATGAAGGCCGAGGCCCAGCGCGCATATCTTGAGAACATACTGCGCCGGCTGTCCTCGGGTGTGCTGGTAATCGGACCGGGCAACCGCGTCCTCACCGCCAATCTCAGCAGCGGTACGATCCTGGGCGTGGAACTTGACACGCTGCTGGGAAGGACCACTGCGGAAATCCGCACTCACTGCCCGTTTCTCGACCCGCTGCTGAATATCGCCGCCGGGCACGCCTCGGCCAGCCGCGGCGACTGGCGCGAGCAGGTCACGCTGTTCGGGACCAGCGGACGCCAGATGCTCAATTGCAGCGGGGCATTTGTGGACTTGCCCGGAGAACAGCGGGTCCCGGTGCAGGTGGTCGTCTTCGACGACATCACCGCGCTGATCCAGGGACAGAAAAACGCGGCCTGGGGCGAGATGGCGCGGCGTCTTGCCCATGAGATCAAGAACCCGCTGACGCCCATCCAGCTCGCCGCAGAACGGCTGCGTCACAAATATCTCCCTGCGCTGGGGCCGGAGCAGTCCGAGGCGCTGAACCGGCAGACCAATACGATCATTCAGCAGGACGAAACCATGAAGGATATGGTTGATACTTTTTCCGACTACGCGCGCACGCCGGCCATGCGCCTGGAGTCAACGGACCTGAATGTCCTGCTGCAGGAAGTCGTGGACTTGTACGGCGGATTCGAATCCGGCATGGACATCAATCTGCGGCCCGGACGCGGCCTGCCGCGCACGCTGGTTGACCGTGGCCGGATTCGCCAGGTCTTGAACAACCTGATAGCCAATGCCATCGAGGCCAGTGCCGGGCAGGATCGTCCGCGCCTGGAAGTCTCAAGCAATCATGTTTCCGAGGCCGGACGCGAATTCATCGAGGTGCGCATCCGGGATTCAGGTACCGGCGTTTCTGAGGATATAATCGGCTCGATGTTCGAGCCCTATGTGACGACGAAACAGAAGGGCACCGGATTGGGCCTGGCCATCGTTCGCAAGATGATCGATGAACATAACGGCGTGGTTTGGATGGAAAACAACCGCGATGCGCGCGGCGCCTGCGCCGTGATCCGGCTGCCGGTTGTCGCCGCGGGCGCAAATCAGCACGATCAGATCAGTGAAATGCGTGACGCAGTATGACCGCGGCAACAGTCCTCGTCGTTGACGATGAGCCGGATATCCGTTCGCTGGTCAGGGAAATTCTTGAGGACGAAGGATTCCGTGTGGCCGAGGCCCAGAACGGCGCCGAGGCCCGCGCGCAGCGGGAGCAGATCCGCCCGGACCTGATCCTGCTGGACATCTGGATGCCGGACATTGACGGCATCACGCTGCTGAAGGAGTGGAGCTCGGCCGGGCGGCCCGCGCCGCCGGTCATCATTATGTCCGGTCACGGCACCGTGGAGACAGCGGTCGAGGCGACGCGCCTGGGCGCCTACGACTTCCTGGAAAAGCCGCTGTCCACGGCAAAACTGCTGCTGACCGTGCGCAATGCGCTGGACGCCGCGCGTCTGCACCAGGAAAACGTGCGCCTGCGCCAGCACGCGATCATCCCGGCGCATGATCTGATCGGCCGCAGTGACGCAATGGCGCGGCTGCGCGAACATATCCGCCGCGTCGCCAATCACCATACCCCGGTGCTGATTGAAGGCGAGTCGGGGGCCGAAAAGGAATCGGTGGCGCGCTGCATTCATGAGCAGAGCGGCCGCGCCGATGGCCCGTTCATAAAGGTCAGCGTGTCGGCGCTGTCCCCGGAAGACGCGACCGCGGAAATGTTCGGCTTTGAAGACGGCGGCGAGGTCACCCCGGGATGCATGGAAAGGGCGGAGGGTGGATCGCTGTTTCTCAAGGACATCGCCGACATGGACCTCGCCACGCAGGCGCGGTTGCAGAACGCCATTGAAAAGCAGGCCTATACCCGGCGTGGCGGCGCGACGCCGGTGCCGCTGGACGTCCGGCTTATGGCGGCCACGCGCTATCGGCTGGACGAGCGGGTCAAGGACGGCTCCTTCCGCGATGATTTCTTCTTCCAGATCAGCGTCGTTCCGGTCCGGGTTCCGCCGCTGCGCGAACATTATGAGGACATCCCGGAACTGCTCGACTATTACGTCAATTTCTTCGTAGAGCACGAAGGGCTGCCTTACCGGCGCTTTTCCACCGCGGTACAGAACCGCCTGCGGCGTTATGCGTGGCCCGGCAACATACGGGAACTGAAGAATCTGGTGCAACGGCTGCTGATACTGGGCAACAGCGATACCGTGGAACTGGAGGAAGTGGAGCCGGCGCTGGGTGACCGATCGGCTGCCCCCCGTGAGGCGGGCGACTCGGGCAATTTCGACCTGCCGCTGCGCGAGGCGCGCGAGAAATTTGAACGGGCCTATCTCGAACATCAGCTCCGGCAGGCCAATGGCAGCGTCAGCAAGATAGCGCGTGTCGTCGGCATGGAGCGCACCCATCTGTACCGCAAGCTCAAATCCCTCGGCATAGATCTGAAGCCGTAACAGGGTGATGCGATACCCTGTTTGCATCACCCTGACAGACTGAGCGGCGCGCCGGCCTGCCGACGGCGCAATTTCGATGAATGATGCGCGGAAATGGGATCGGATCCACGGCGCGCAACAGTCCGACCCGCCCCGCCCCTCGGCCGTACTCGCCGAATTCGAACACCTGCTGCCGCCGGGCGGCGACGCCCTGGATGTCGCCTGCGGCCGCGGCGGCAACGCGCTGTTGCTGGCCGTCCGCGGCTTGAGCACCTGCGCGTGGGACATCTCCACGGTCGCACTGGCTGCCTTGAATAAACTCGCCGCGGACGCTGGTGTACACATCCACACGGAGTGCCGGGATGTCACGACCGACCCGCCGGAGCCGGCAGGCCGGGATGTCATCGTCGTCAGCCACTTTCTGGATCGCCCGCTGATCCCGCACCTCATCGCCGCGTTGCGCCCGGGCGGACTCATTTTCTACCAGACGTTCGTCCGCGACGCAGTGGATGCGTTTGGCCCGTCCAATCCCGATTACCGACTCGGCGCCAATGAGCTGCTGGCGCTGTTCCGCCCGCTGCGGATATTGGCCTATCGCGACGAGGGCGCCACCGGCGATATCCGGCGCGGCTGGCGCAACGAGGCCATGCTGATCGGACGAAAAGAGTGAATTGATGGTGGACATCCAGCGGCTGGAATCGTTGTTGGCCTCGGGCCAGGACACGGCCATGCTGCGTTTCACGCTGGGCAGCGCCTATGCGCGGGAAAAGCAATATGCGCAGGCAGTCATCCACCTGGCGCGAGCCGTGGAACTGGACCCGGAATACAGCGCTGCGTGGAAAACCTATGCGCGCTGCCTCATGGAGAGCGGCGACGTGAATGGCGCGCGCGACGCCTTCGAGCGCGGACTGGCCGTGGCCCGGCGCCGGGGTGACATGCAGGCGGTGCGGGAGATGGAAGTGTGGCAGCGGCGGCTGAAGCGTGAAGCGTGAAGCGTGAAGCGTGAAGCGTGAAGCGTGAAGCGTGAAGCGTGAAGCGTGAAGCGTGAAGCGTGAAGCGTGAAGCG
>JACORW010000091.1 GCA_016179185.1 Gammaproteobacteria bacterium
CAAGCCTTGAGAGATCCCATGCCGAGCGCCCCTGCATCCAAACCGCATACCCCGTTTGATCCCCGGCAACTGGCCGAGGCCATCGGCAACATCGCCGGGCGCAGCCATGCACTGATGGAAAACTTCCTGAAAGCGGGCCCGGCCATGGACGCCGCGGCACTGGATCCGCTGGGAGTCGGCAAGGCGTTTCTCGATCTGACCGCCGCCATGATGGCCAATCCGCAGGCACTGGTGGAGGCGCAGATGGCGGCGTGGAATGCCTACATGAATCTCTGGTTCGGCACCGCGAACCGGCTGATGGGCGGGAGCAATGGAAACGGCAAGCCGGCGTCCGGCGCGGACCGGCGCTTCCGCCACGAGGCGTGGGAAAGCAATCCGTTCTTCGATTTCATCAGGCAGTCCTACCTGGTCGCCGCGGAGACGATCCAGAACACCGTGGCGAAGGCCGGCGGCCTGGACGAGAAAACCACGCGCAAGGTGCATTTCTTCACCAAGCAGTTCGTGGATGCGTTGTCCCCGACGAACTTCATCATGACCAATCCGGAAGTGCTGGAGGCGACGATACAAAGCAGTGGCGAGAATCTGCTGCGCGGCCTGCGCAACTTTGTCGAGGACTTCGACGTGCAGAAGGGCCGCCTGCGCATCCGCATGACGGACGACAAGGCCTTCGAACTCGGCCGCAATGTCGCCACCAGCCCGGGCAAGGTCGTGTTTCAGAACCAGCTCATCCAGCTCATCCAGTATGCGCCGGCCACGGCGCAGGTCCATCGCCGTCCGCTGCTGGTCATGCCGCCGTGGATCAACAAGTATTACGTCCTCGATCTGCAACCGAAGAATTCCTTCATCAAATGGCTGGTGGAGCAGGGGCACACGGTATTCGTCATCTCCTGGGTCAATCCGGACGGAACGCTGGCCGACGTGGATTTCCAGGATTATGTATTTCTCGGCCCGTTGGCGGCGCTGGAGGCCATCGAGCAGGCCACCGGGGAAAGGGAAGTCAACGTCGTCGGCTACTGCATCGGCGGCACGCTGCTGGCCGGGGCGCTGGCGTACATGGCGGCGAAGGGCGACACGCGCATTGTCTCGGCGACGTTCCTGACCTCCCTGCTGGATTTCAGCGAACCCGGGGATCTGGGAGTTTTTGTTGACGAGGGACAACTGCGCAGTCTGGAATCGAGCATGAGCGAACGCGGCTTCCACGAGGGCGCCGAGATGGCGACGACGTTCAACATGCTCCGGTCCAACGACCTGATCTGGTCGTTCTTCGTCAACCATTACCTGCTCGGCAAGGACCCGGTGCCGTTCGATCTGCTGTACTGGAATTCGGATTCCACGCGCCTGCCGGCGAAGATGCACAGCACCTACCTGCGCGCCATGTACCTGGAGAATCGTTTTTGCAAACCCGGCGGCATGACCATCGGCGACGTCGCCATCAACCTGCGCGACATCCGCACGCCGGCCTATTTTCTGTCCACCGAGGAGGATCACATCGCGCCCTGGAAGAGCACCTTCGCCGGCGCGAAGCTGCTCACCGGCGCGGTGCGTTTCGTGCTCGGCAAGTCCGGGCATATCGCCGGCGTTGTCAATCCTCCGGCAGCGAACAAATACGGTTACTTCGCCGGTCCTGAGATCGGCGGGGCGGCAGGCGAGTGGCTCGCGCGCGCGACGCGCCATGATGGCTCCTGGTGGCCGGACTGGCAGCGCTGGGTCGCGCAGTACGCGGGGGATGACGTGCCCGCGCGCCGGCCCGGTGACGGGAAACTGACGGTCATCGAGGACGCGCCGGGCTCCTACGTCAAAAAAAGGCTCTGACATGTAAGGCCGGGCCGCTCCGGACATCCTGTCCTCTCGCGGCATTCCCCACATCCTGTGGGTCGCCGCTCCGGACAGCCTGTCCTCTCGCGGCATTCCCCACATCCTGTGGGTCGCCGCTCCGGACAGCCTGTCCTCTCGTGGCATTCCCCACATCCTGTGGGTCGCCGCTCCGGACAGCCTGTCCTCTCGCGGCATTCCCCACATCCTGTGGGTCGCCGCTCCGGACGTCCTGTCCTCGCGCGGCATACCCCACGTCCTGTGGGTCGCCGCTCCGGACATCCTGTCCTCTCGCGGCATTCCCCACATCCTGTGGGTCGTTTATCGCGGCCAATGCTGACGCAGTCCTGAACATCCCGGCCGGAATAAAGCCGGCCCCAGAAGTTCAAGTGAAAAGTTGAAAGTGGAAAGCTGAAAGTTGAACGCAGAAGAGGACGCCATTCGCACTCATCCTCGCGTACATGTGGGGCCGGCTTTATGCCGGCCGGGATATCCCTGACCCCGCAGGATTTTCCGCCTCCGGGCCCCTCTCAATCTTCCCAGCGGCCGGCGGTAGCGTCAAACCCCGGATTCTGCACGCGCACGACGCAGAAGCGCTGGCCCGTGGGTGCCTCCATGACACACCAAGTGCGCACCCGGCCGACGCGTCTCGCGCCGAGATTCTCCAGCCGCCGGACTTCCGCCTCGATGTCGTCGGACTCGATATCCACGTGCACGCGGCTCGGGTGGTCCACTTTCTGCACCTCGATGTGCAGGTTTTCTCCGCCCGTATCCAGACGCACGTAATTCGATTCCTCCGGCGCCGGCAGTTTCTTCGGCGGATACCCCAGTGCCGCGCCCCAGAATTCTGCCGCGGTATCCAGGTCATCTGTGTTGCAGTCAATGATGAATCCTGCCAGACGGCTGCGATGCATGGGTCACCTCCGGGTAGGGCGCCGATTCGGGCTTGTTTTCCAATGGTCCGGTATTCCTTAGAATAACGAAGGCACTTACCTTGTCGAGGGATTTCCAGATGGATGAACCGGATTTCCAACCACTCGCCCGCCTGATTCGGCGCATCGTCGCATGGCTGGTCGCGTTGTACCTCGTCGGCGTTCTCGGGCTCATGTACTACTGGGACCGGGAGCCGGACCTGTTTGATGTCCAGGCCGTGGCGCAAGCCCAGGCCGCCGCGGCCGGCGATACGGTCACGGGCGACGTGACTACCGCCGCGCTCATTCACGTCATGCAGACAGTTCTGGACAAACCCGGCGGTTACCTCAGCAACGATGTCACGCCGCCGGGCGTGCTGATGGACAACATTCCGCGCTGGGAATTCGGCGCGATTACCCAGGCGCGTGACCTTGTGCGCGCGTTGCGCAACGATTTCAGCCGCTCGCAGTCGCAGTCCATTGAGGATGACGATCTGATCATCGCCGATCCGCAGTTGCACTTCGATACCGAGAAATGGCTGCTGCCGCCGAGCGAATGGGAGTACCGCACCGGCATCGCGGCCCTGCAACGGTATCTGGCGCGCCTGTCCGATGACGATCATGCGAACGCGCAGTTTTTCGCGCGCGCGGACAATCTCCGCGACTGGCTTGCGGTGGTGGAGAAGCGGCTCGGCAGCCTGTCGCAGCGCCTCAGCGCCAGCGTCGGGCAGGTGCGGGTCAATACCGACCTGCAGGGCGATGCCGCCGCGACGCAGTCCACGCAGACGCCGGACATGGTCGTCGTGCAGACGCCGTGGATGGAGATAGACGACGTGTTTTACGAGGCGCGGGGATCTGCCTGGGCGCTGGTGCATTTTCTGCGCGCCGTGGAGCAGGATTTTGGCCCCGTGCTGGAGAACAAGAACGCGCTGGTCAGCCTGAGGCAGATCATCCGCGAACTGGAGGCCACCCAGGGGCGCGTGTGGAGTCCGGTGATCCTGAACGGGTCGGAATTCGGTTTCATGTCCAATCACTCGCTGGTGATGGCGTCGTACATTTCCCGCGCCAATGCGGCCGTGATCGATCTGCGCAACCTGCTGTCGGAAGGCTGACGTCTTGAGACGCGGGTCGCGGGCCGCATATCCGGCATGGTGTGCGGCCGCCGCGATGACGATTGCCACCGGTGTCGCTGCGCCCGGGTCCTCCGGGACGGAGGCGGCCCGGTACGATCTGGCGATAGTCACCGGGGGCGGACAGCGTTTCGATTTCCAGGTGGAGATCGCGGACACGGAAGCGGAACGCCGCCAAGGGCTCATGTTCCGCGAGCGCCTCGGGGAAGGGCGCGGCATGCTGTTCCTGTACCCGGGCACCCGGGAAGCGGCCATCTGGATGAAAAACACGCTGCTGCCGCTGGATATCCTGTTCATTGATGCCGGCGGACGGGTCGTCAAAATCGAGCACGATGCGGTGCCGCTTTCGGATAAGACCCTGCGTTCCGGGACGCCGGTACGCGCGGTGCTGGAGATCGACGCCGGCGTGGCGCATTCCAGCGGGATCAGTGCAGGCGACCGGATCCTGTACGAGCCTTTGTGGCCGGACGCCGCGGCGCGATAAGCATGACTGAACATGGACTGCCGGGCGGTTCCAGACCAATGGCACTGATGGAATTTCTGCGGGGTGCGGTCGTACTGTTGTTTCTGGGTGCGGCCGGGATCGGCGCGCTGATCTACTATTGCGTGCACATGCCCGGGGACTCCCACCGCGGTTCTCTGCCGGAGCTGACCGCGGCACAGGGCGAACTGCGCGATCGATTGCGGAGCCATGTGCGGGTTCTGGCGGGAGAGATCGGCGAACGCCACCAGTATCAGCGAAGCAACCTGGATGCGGCGGCCGATTACATCACCGCGCAGTTTGAGGCCATGGGTCTGGTGCCGAGCCCGCAAATGGTCGGCGACGGATTCCGCAACATCGTCGTGGACCTCTATGGGCGGGAAAGCCGTGACGAAGTCCTGGTGGTCGGGGCCCATTACGATTCCGTCACGATGACGCCGGGCGCCGACGACAATGCGTCCGGCGTTGCCGGGCTGCTGGAACTGGCGCGGCTGTTACGCGAACGCCCGCTGCGGCGATCGGTCAGACTGATTGCCTTTACCAATGAAGAATGGCCGTTCTTCGGCCGCGACGACATGGGCAGCCGGGTCAGCGCGCGGTTATCCCATGAACGTGATGAAAATGTAACCGGCATGTTCTCGCTGGAGATGATCGGCTATTACAGCGACGAGCCGCGCAGTCAGTGGTATCCGCGCATCGTGCGCCGCTTCTATCCGGAACAGGCAAATTTCATCGCCTTTGTTTCCAATTTCGCCTCCCGCGATTTGCTGGTGCGGGGCATCGGCGCTTTCCGGCGTCACGCCCGGTTTCCCTCCGAGGGTATGAGCGCCCCGGAATGGCTGGTGCGGGACGTGCGGCGCAGCGATCAATCGTCCTACTGGTCCTATGGTTTCCCCGGCGTCATGATCACCGATACGGCCAATTTCCGGAATTACGGTTACCACAACGTCGGCGATATGCCGGGCACACTCGATTACGACTCCATGGCCAGGGTTGTGCACGGACTCGCCGCGATGCTGGCGGAACTGGCCGGGGGGAACCTGATAGAATAACCAGCCGCGTCGGTGAATATGTTGTGGGGCCGGGTTTATCCCGGCCTGGCGATGGCCGGCGTGAAGCCGGCCCCACAATTCGCATGTTTCAACTGCCTCGGGCCGCACGAGTGACCCGGCATCAGAATTCGGAACCACCGATTTCATGAACATCGTCATCGCGCCCGACTCCTTCAAGGGCAATCTCACCGCCATGCAAGTGGCCCAGGCCATTGAGCAGGGCGTGCGCTGCGTGCTGCCGGATGCAAACTGCATTGCCGTGCCCATGGCGGACGGCGGCGAGGGCACGGTGCAGTCGCTGGTGGATGCCACCGGCGGACGGTTCGTGCACCGCACGGTCACCGGACCGGCGGGCGCGCCGGTGAACGCCCGGTACGGCATTCTCAGGGACGGTGTCACGGCGGTCATCGAGATGGCGGAGGCCTCGGGTTTGCCGCTGGTCAAGGGAACGGATCGCAATCCGTTGCGCACGACCACGTTCGGCACCGGCGAGTTGCTGGCCGATGCGATGAAGCGCGGGGCGCGGCGCATCATCGTCGGCATCGGCGGTTCCGCCACCAATGACGCCGGCGCCGGCATGGCCCAGGCGCTGGGCGTCGTGTTTTCCGACGGCAGTGGCCGCGCCATCAACGGTCACGCCTCGGGCGGCATGTTGAACCGCATCGCGCACATCCAGATGTCGGGAATAAACAAACGCCTGCGGCAGACGGCGATCACAGTCGCCTGCGACGTGGACAATCCCCTGTGCGGGCCGCGCGGCGCATCGCACGTGTTCGGGCCGCAGAAAGGCGCGACGCCGGCGATGGAGAAGACCCTCGACGGCAACCTGCGCTACTTCGGCGGCCTGATAAAAAAAGAACTGGGCATGGACGTGCAGAATCTCAAGGGCGCCGGTGCGGCCGGTGGGCTCGGCGGCGGGCTGGTGGCGTTCTGCAACGCGGAACTCAGGAGCGGCGTGGACATCGTCATTGACGCCACCGGATTGCGCGAGCGTCTGCGCGATGCCGATCTCGTCATCACCGGCGAGGGACGCGTGGATTTCCAGACGGCCTTTGGCAAGACGCCGGCCGGCGTGGCGCGCGCGGCCGGACAGCTTGGCGTGCCGGTGCTGGCCATCGGCGGTGGATTGGCGGACGATGCGCGCGGCGTGTTTGCCCACGGCATAGACGCGCTGGAAAGTACCGTGACCCGGGACATGTCGCTGGAGGAGGCGCTGGCGCACGCGCACACCTTTATTGTCAATGCGGCGGAGCGCGCATTGCGCCTGATACTGGTCGGGCGGAACATGACCGGGAAGCGGCGTACCCGGCGCGGCGGCGTTTCGCAACCGTCCCGCTTACAGGCACGGAAGCGGCGGTGAAATTTTCCGCCTTCGGCGAGCGGTTCACGCGATCCACGGGCACGCTCCAGTTGATGGAGGACCTGGGCGAGGCGCTTGCCGGCGGGCGCGACGTGGCGATGCTGGGCGGCGGCAATCCGGCCCACATCCCCGAAGTGCAGGCGTTTCTGCTGGATCGGATGCAGCGCATCTGCGAGCGGCCGGCCGAGTTTGCGCGGCTGGTCGGTGACTATGACCCGCCGCGCGGCGAGCCGCGCTTCATCGCGGCACTGGCGCAGCTTCTGCGCGCCGAGTACGGCTGGGACATCGGCCCGGAGAACATCGCGCTTACCGCCGGCAGCCAGTCCGCCTTTTTTCAGTTGTTCAACATGCTGGCCGGCCCGTGCGCCGACGGCACGTTCCGCCGCATCCTGCTTCCCGTGACGCCGGAGTACATCGGCTATGCGGACGTGGGACTGGCGGACGGCGTGTTCACCGCCCGGCGTCCCGCAATTGAATCCTTCCCCGACGGCACGTTCAAATACCACGTGGATTTTGATCATCTCGATGTCGGCCCGGACATAGGCGCCATCTGCGTGTCGCGGCCCACGAATCCCACCGGGAACGTGTTGAGCGACGATGAGGTGAATCAACTGCACGCGCTGGCGCGTGCACGGGACATTCCGTTGATCATAGACAACGCCTACGGCAAGCCGTTTCCCAACATCATCTTCAGCGACGTCAGCATGCCGTGGTCGGAGCACGTCATTTTGTCCATGAGCCTGTCGAAGCTGGGGCTGCCGGGCGCGCGCACCGGCATCATCGTCGCGCGCCCGGAGATTGCGTCCGCGCTGGCCGCCATGAACGCAGTGCTCAGTCTGTCCCAGGGGAGTTTCGGGCCGGCGGTGACGCTGGATCTCATCAGCAGCGGCGAGGTACTGCGGCTCAGCAACAATGTCATCCGCCCCTACTACGAGCGCAAGGTGCGCGCCACGGAGGGGATATTGCGCACTGCACTGCGCGGCACGGAATTCCGGATTCACCGCGCCGAGGGCGCGATCTTCCTGTGGGTGTGGTTTCCGGGACTGCCGATCCCGAGCGAGGAACTGTACCAGCGGCTCAAGTCCCGGGGAGTCGTGGTCCTGTCTGGGCACCATTTTTTTCCCGGACTGGAAGGGGAATGGGCGCACCGGCATGAATGCCTGCGCATCAGTTACGCGATGCCGGAGGCAATGGTGGTGCGCGGCGTGGAAGCCATCGGCGAAGAGGTCCGGCGCGCAATTCGTGAAGGCTGATCATGATTGAGCCGGATCCCCGCGCGCGGGCAAGCTCCCGCGACCTGAGGCCGTTGCGGCAGGCGCTGCCGTTTCTGCGCCCGTATATTGCCACGCTGTTGCTTGCGTTGCTGTGCCTGTGCATCGCCGCGGGGGCCATGCTCGGCATGCCGGTGGCCATCCGCTATGTCATTGACTACGGTTTCGCCGGCGAAAACGGCGGCAACATTGACCGCTATTTCGAGGCGTTGCTGGCGCTGGCTGCGGTATTCGCGTTCTTCGCTGGCATGCGCTACTACCTGGTCATGTGGATCGGCGAGCGCGTCGTCGCCGACATTCGCAACGCTGTCTACCGGCACGTCATACAGCTCAGCCCGACGTTTTTTGAAGTCACGCGCTCGGGCGAGGTGCTGTCAAGGCTGACCGCGGACACGACGCTGGTGCAGTCCATGGTCGGGGCCGGTGTGTCCATCGCGCTGCGCAGCTCCATCATGCTGCTGGGCGGACTGGTCATGCTGTTCGTCACCAGCGCGAAGCTGGCCGGGCTGATCCTGGTGCTGGTGCCGCTGGTCGTATTGCCGATCCTGATCTACGGGCGCCGCGTGCGCCGCCTGTCGCGCGTGAGCCAGGACCGCGTGGCCGATTCCAGCGGCGTCGCCGGGGAAGTGCTGAACGCAATCGGCGTCGTGCAGGCGTTCACCCTGGAGGAATTCCAGGCGCGGCGCTTTTCCGATGCGGTGGAACGGGCGTTTCTGGCTGCACGCCAGCGGCTGCGCACCAGCGCGCTGCTGTCCGGCTTGATCGTTCTCACGTCCTTTGGTGCCATTGTCGTCGTGTTGTGGGTCGGCGCGCGTTCGGTAGCCGGCGGCGGTGTGAGTGCCGGCACGCTGAGCCAGTTCCTGCTCTACGCGACGCTGGTGGCGGGCAGCACGACGGCGCTGGGTGAGGTCTGGAGCGACGTGCAGCGGGCGGCCGGCGCCATGGAACGGTTGATGGAACTGCTGAGCGCGCAGCCCACGATCCGCGCGCCGGACAAACCGGTGCCGTTGCCGGTACCGGGGCGAGGCAGCATCCGCATGGAGGCGGTGACATTTCATTATCCGTCACGCCCCGGCCAGTTGGCGCTGGACCGGATCACGCTGGACGTTAAACCCGGCGAAACGGTGGCGCTGGTGGGGCCGTCGGGGGCCGGCAAGAGCACGGTGTTCCAGTTGCTGCTGCGTTTTTACGATCCGCAACAGGGAAAAGTGCTGGTGGACGGTGTTGACGTTGCGCTTGCGGATCCACGGGTGGTGCGCGGCCGCATCGGTATCGTGCCGCAACACACCGTGCTGTTCGCGGCGGATGTCATGGAAAACATCCGCTACGGCCGGCCGCATGCCTCGGACGACGAGGTAAAGTCCGCCGCCGTTGCCGCGGTCGCCGATGAATTCATCGCCGGCCTGCCGGAGGGATACAAGTCCTTTCTCGGCGAGCGTGGTGCGCGCCTGTCCGGCGGGCAGCAGCAGCGCATCGCCATCGCGCGGGCGATCCTGAAAGACCCGCCGATCCTGCTGCTGGACGAGGCCACCAGCGCGCTGGACAACGCGAGCGAAAGGCTCGTGCAACAGGCGCTGCGCAACCTGATGCGGCACCGGACCACGATCATCATCGCGCACCGGCTGTCCACAGTGCAGCAGGCGGATCGCATCGTCGTTATGGACAACGGCCGGATCATTGACGAAGGGCGGCATGATGTTCTGATGGCCCGGGATTCACTGTACGCGCGGCTGGCCCAGGCCCGCTTTGGTGAGGAGCAGCGCGCCGAGAACGAGGTGCCCGAGGCTGTTTAGGGCGATATCCGTGATTCGTTTATAATCCGCGCCCCGTTTCGAGGGTGGAAGATACAAGTTTCGGTGAAGAAGGAGAGGTGGCCGAGTGGTTGAAGGCGCACGCCTGGAAAGTGTGTATATGCCTAAAAGCGTATCGCGGGTTCGAATCCCGCCCTCTCCGCCAATTTCAATTCGAACTTACCGGGATTCGAACCCGCGATAAATAATCATGGGTTCGACCGATTCGCGGGACACGAATCGGGACGCCCGACAGGGCGCCCGCAGGGCGAGCGCCATGGAAGGCGCGAGTCAGTCCCGCCCTCTCCGCCAATAATGCACAAGGCCCCTTCCGGGGCCTTGTGCATTATTGCCTGGGTGTGACATTCGAACCCGCGATAGACCAATCCGGGTTCGACCGATTCGCGGGACACGAATCGGGACGGCCGGAGGCCGCCCGCAGGGCGAGCGCCATGAAAGGCGCGAGTCAGTCCCGCCCTCTCCGCCAATAAGGCAAAAGGCCCCCTCGCGGGGTCTTTTGCTTTATTGGGTGAGTCGGATTTGAACCCACGGTAAAGAATAGCGGGTTCGACAAAATCGCCAGGAGCGATTTTGACCGCCGGAGCAACGTGACGGCGGCCCCGAAGGGACAAACTTCAGGGACGTAGTTTGTAATCCCACCCTCTCCACCAAGCAAATGAAAAAGGGGACAATTGGCCCGCTTATAAATTGCAAAACTGGACGATATTGCCGCTTCATTAAGTCATACGCCCCCGTAAATAGCTGAGCGCATAATATTCGCACTTGCGCCGCATACCTGTTCGGGGCTATTGGGCCGATTGAAACTTTGGCAATGGCACGCACCCAAATCGTTGGCTACCTACTCGTGCTGGCGTGTACGCTGGCCGTGCAATTTTTCGGCCTCACGGCGTCAGTCGATAATCGACTGCTCGACATTCAATTTCGATACTTACGCGCTACTCATCCCAGGCCAGTCTCGCCGGACGTAGTTATCGTCGGAATTGATGAGGCGACGATTGCCGCTTTCCGCGAGCCGCTGGGGCTGTGGCATCCGCACCTTGCCCAATTCTTCGTCGCTCTGACGCGAGCGCAGCCGGCGGTTGTGGGTCTGGATGTGGTGCTGCCCGACCGGTCATTTGACTTTCTATTGCCTGGTCATGATCGACTTCTTCTTGGCGCATTATTGGAACTGAAAAAGGCCGTCCCGGTAGTGCTGGCGCAGACTATGGATGAAAGCGGTAATGTGCGCCCCTTATTTGCCCCAATTGTCGCCCTCGTAGGGCCGGATGCCCTGGGTCTCGCGGTGGTAAGGCTGGATGCCGATGGCGTGCAACGACGCTTTGAAACTTCGGTGGGGACCGGGCCAAACTTCGCGCCGACTCTGGTGACCGGGATCAGTCAGCGTCTTGGCCTGCACGCCAAAGAGGGGTTAATCGACTACAGTCTCGGAGATGCATTCACTTTTGTGCCACTGACCCAAGTCATTCGCTGGCTCGAGGCTGGTGATGAGGAATCACTGGTCGATTTGATGCGCGGCAAGCCGGTATTGCTCGGCAGTGTGCTGCCGTTTGAGGATCGCCATGTCGTTCCGGTCGCTTTGGCGGCATGGGAGCCCGGCAATCTTCGCGTTCCCGGCGTTTTGGTGCATGCCCAGGCGCTGCGCTCGATGCTCAGTGGCGGCCCGATCACGCCAATACCATCCGCGGTTTCCTGGTTACTGTGCCTTGCCATGACGTTGCTGTGGTGGGCTGGTCGACGTGCAGTTTTGGGCGCGTCGTTGTGGGTATTCATCGCGGCAGCACTCGCAGCGGGATCGACGGCACTCCTTTATCACGGTACCTACATTGCTGTCGCCGGCCTGATCGTTATCGGCATCGGCTCACTCTTGGCACGCCTTGGCGTGGAATCGTGGTTCGCATTCCGGGAGCGGCGCCGTCTGAGAAATTCATTTGGACCCTATGTCAGTCCCTCTGTGCTAATAGAAATACTGAGTGGTCGTCTGCGGCCGGAAATGGGCGGCGTGCGCCAGAAGGTGTGTGTGCTGTTTTCCGACATACGCGGATTTACGACTCGCTCGGAAAAGGAAGCACCTGAACAAATCGTCGCGTTGCTCAATCGTTACTTCGAAGAAATGGCGCAAGCTGTGCATGCGCATAATGGAACGCTTGACAAGTTTATTGGTGACGGACTCATGGCCTTCTTTGGGGTGCCAGGCAAGAGTAGCAACCCGGCACGTGATGCGCTGGCCGCTGGACAGGACATGCTGCGCCGGCTAAAGGACTTGAATCTTCGCCTTGCCGCGGATGGTATTCCGGAAGTAGAGATCGGGATCGGTCTGCACCTTGGGGAAGCGGTCGTCGGGCATGTGGGTTCCAGCCAGCGG